>DATABT010000308.1:0-19246 GCA_036259455.1 Longimicrobium sp.
CCACCGCAAAGACAGTAATGTTTCATTCACGTCAGGCCCCCGCTCGTTAAGTAGCCGGCCGGAGTGCTGGAGTTCGCGATGGCCTCGAACGCGCCGAAGCGGTCCGACAGCATCTCCAGCAGCCGCGTGGGCAATGGCTTCTAACCGCAAACTTTCGCCAGTCCGCACTACCTCATGAGTTATGAACTCCTACAAGAACTCGGGGAGCATCCAAATGCACACGCGCTCGATCCTCCAAATGATGGTCCTTTCAGCTTTGGTGCTCGGCTGCGAATTTGGCAACCGAGCACCGACTGACGAGCGCGCGACTTCTCCCTCCGACTTTCCGGATGACGCGCTTGATCAGGCGGTGCTTGCATTCGTTGGTAATCCCGCGCGTACAGAGATCAAGTCACGTATGGACGTCGCACTCCGGTTGTACGGATTGCAGCCGACGGAAGAGAACTACAGCCGGGCGGGAAGCGTGCTTGTGACGCTCCGGAAGCAGAACGGCACTCCCGAGATGGCGATCCTCGACTACATGATTCGTTCGCATGTGGATGGTGTGAATCTCTCGTTTCCTGAGGGCGCTGCAATCGCATCTGTGTTTCTTGCCACAGGAGACGGGTAGAGCACTGCAGTGCAACAGCGAGGCAGCCGTTCGCTCGAATCTGTGACATCTTCCCTGCTCAGCAGCCCTGATGCCCTTCTGGCGCCGCTCCAGTGAGGATCCGCGCGGAACGACGGCTGCCTCGCACTGCCCGAGGCGTGATTTCCCCTGAATCCCATGATCGGGCTGTCGGCTCCGCATGATTCGCAGTTTCATTTACGACACCCTGATTCTCCGACTCACCTCGCGGTGGTACGCGGAAGTGCTGCGGCGCGTCCCTGAGGGCGCCACGTTGCTGGACGTCGGCATCGGCACGGCCGGCGCTCTGCTGGCGAATGACGATCTGGTGAAGCGGAGGGGCCTGCGCGTCGTCGGCATCGACATCGATGCCGACTACGTTGCGCGCGCACGGCGAAGGCTGCGGGATTCCTCGCTGGCCGGCCTTGCCGAGGTACGTCTTGAATCCGTCTACGATCACCAGGGCGGGCCTTATGACGCGGTGTATTTCTCGGGAAGCTTCATGCTCCTTCCCGAGCCCGAGCAGGCGTTGCGGCATTGTGGCGCGCTGTTGAACCCGGGCGGACGGATGTTCTTCACACAGACCATCCAGAAACAGCCGGCCCGCTGGATGGAAATCCTCAAGCCCATGCTGAAACGGGTCACGAGCATCGATTTTGGCCGAGTGACCTACGAGGACGATTTCAGGGCGCAGATCCACGCCGCCGGTCTGGAGCTGGAGGAATTCACCGCCCTTGCACACCACGGAAGCCCGGCCTCGTACATTGCCGTGGCAAGGCCGGTTCACGCGCGGTAACGACACAGACAACCACGGCCGGGCACGCTGACGACACAGACCACGGCCGGGCGGTTGAATCAGCGCGGATCTGCAGAGTCGAAGCCGCTGTCGTGGTGCGTGAGTGCGAAAGGCGAAAGTGCGATCTGGTCACTCCCGGGCACTGGGCACTGGATACTGGACACTTGGTACTTGCCTTCTTTGAACCGGCACGCAGGCTGCGCTCAACCGCGCTCGAAGCCGAGCCGGCGCCCTCCCACCGCTCGCTCACCTGCCCGGGTCGTCAGCCCGGCCGCCGTCACTCGCACACCACAAACGAGCATCGCATGCCGACAGACGAGAAGCCGAGCGGGCCACCGTCCTACTTTCCCTCGATCGAGAAGAAGTACGGACAACCCATCGAACACTGGCTGGAACTCGTGCGGAACCAGCAGGGAATGAAGCACATGGACATGGTGAAGTGGCTGAAGGCGGAGCACGGCCTGGGCCATGGCCATGCCAATGCGATCGTCGCTTTCGTCCTTGTCCAGCGAAAGTAGTGGCCGACGCACGACCACGGGTCGTTGCGCGCCTTGTGGCGCGGTGCGGCTTCAGCACGGCGCTGTTCGAGGCGGGCAGCTACCACCGCCCCGAGCTGGTGGAGGTGCGCTCCCTCCCATTCAGGCTCGCCTCGATTAGATTGTGGACCACCGTGCCATTGTACCGTCCCAGCGCGTGACAAAAGGATGAAATTCTTCTTTCGAAAGCCCGTGTTCCCCATCCTCGTGGATACGGGGACGGAGCTCATCGTTCTGCGCAGGGCCGGCGAGGGCGACCGCCTGGCGCGGCTGGTGGCCCCCGACGCCAAGCTGCTGGACGTCATCGATTCCAGGGTGGAGGGATTCGCCTATGATCCCAAGCACGACATCATCTCGCCGCTTACCCTGAAGAAGGACTGGAGAAAAGCGGAGATCATCGCGCTGTACAACGACCGCAAGCCCGCCGGCGCGCCCCCGTACGCGCCCAACCTGGCGAGCCGCACGCTCGTGCAGGTGTTCGCGGACGTCGTTGGCCTGGTGCGCCCCACGCGGGCGGGCCGCCCACGCGCTGACTCGTGACGAAGCAACTGCTCTTCTACAGCAAGTGCCGCCCGCAGGGGTGCGACGCATGGCCGGTGGCCCGGGATCACGGCCGGGTATTCGTGGGCTACCCTGTCCACGCCGGGCGGCGCTCTGTGCAGAATTTCGCCGCGTGAGTGGTGGGCACGCTCCTGTGCGCGCAGACCGCCGGCGCGGCGCGGGCGGAGGCAGTAAACGTGGAGCGCGTGCGGGCCCGCGGTCGACCGCGGCTGCTGACGCGAGGTGGCCCCTGCGTGGGCGTCTCTACGCATCTGCTCTGGAGGTGCCGTGAGCGTACGTCGGATCGAACTGCCGCGTCATGAGCATCCGTTCATCGGCACCTGGCATTTCTACGCCATGGAGCTTTGGGATGCGGACTACTTCAACATGGAGGTGCAGGCGTTCATCGAGATCCGGCCGGAGAACCTCGGCTCGTTCCAGTTCGGCCTCGTCAGCGGCGGGCTGGACGGATACCTCGAGCGCAACGGACCGAAGCAGCGGTTCGTCTTTACGTGGGAAGGCAACGACGAGATGGATCCGGCAAGCGGCAGTGGCTGGCTGCAGCTGAAGGGTGAGAATGAGCTGCTCGGCTCCATCGAGCTCCATCTGGGCGACCGGTCGAAGTTCAGGGCGCGCAGAGCGGGTTGAGGGGATATCAGCCGTCCGGCGCCCTGCTCGGGCCGGTGCGCGTCCGGCCGCCCCGCGCTACGCCGCGTCCGGGGAGCGGCGGGTGTAGCGCTTCATCAGGGGCGTGACGGAACTGCCGTGCGCCACCACCGACACCGCCACGCTGGCGAGCACCAGGGCCGCGAGCGTGCGGCCCAGCGCCTCGGGAAGGCCGTGCTGCATGGCGTACGTCAGGTAGTACACGGAGCCGATGCCGCGAATGCCGAACCACGCGATGAGCCGGCGCTGCGCGGGCCTGGTGCCGGCGCCCACGGTGCCGGCGTACACGGCGGCGGGGCGGATCACGAAAAAGAGCAGGGGAAGGAACCAGATCGCCTCCCGCGGCAGAAAGGCCACCGAGAGCATTCCCCCCAGCAGCACCACCACGGCCGCCTCGCCGATGCGCTCCAGCTGCTCCGTGAACCCCAGCGCCGCCTGCGCCATGTAGGCCGGCGCGCTTTCGGGATCGGTGGCCAGCGTTTCCGCCTCGCCGGACGCGGCGGCGGCCATCGCCTGGTGGGGCGGCTCTTCGCCCCCGGCCGCCCTGCGCTCGATGCGGCGCAGGGCCAGCCCCGCCGCGAACACTGCCAGAAAGCCGTACCCCATAACCAGCAGCGCCGCTCCGTAGGAGAGGGCGATCAACCCCAGCGCCAGAAAGTCGTCCAGCCCCACGGCTTCGCGGTGCGTCCGGCGAAGGTACAGCACCAGCCTGCCCACCAGCGTCCCCAGCACCCAGCCCGTCGCCAGCCCCGCCGCGACGGCCCACAGCAGGTCGACGGCGATCCACCGCCATCCGTTCTCCCCCAGGTCGTGGAGCCCCAGCAGCCCCAGCCCCAGCATTACGAACGGGAACGCCGCCCCGTCGTTGAGCCCCGCCTCGCCCGTGAGGCCAAAGCGAAGCTGGTCGCTGTCCGCGGCGTCCGTCACCTGCACGTCCGACGCGAGCACCGGGTCCGTAGGGGCCAGGATGGCTCCCAGCAGGACGGCGGCGCCGGGCGATAGCCCCATGAGGTACACGCCGGCCAGCGACACCAGGACGATGGTCACCAGCATTGACACCGTGGCCAGGCGCACGGGCAGCATCCAGCCCCTGTCCGAGAACGGCAGGCGGAGCTTGAGCCCCGCGGCGAACAGGGACACCACCACGGCGACTTCCGTCACCCGCTCCCACACCTGCGACTGGCCGTACACGTCCACCTGCAGGAGCCCGGCCCCCAGCGGGCCCAGCGCTGCCCCGACCGCCAGGTACAGCATGGCCGTGGAGAGCGGCAGCCGCTTGAGAACGGAGCCGGCCAGGGCCATCACCACGAACAGCAGGCCCACGACGACGAACCAGAGGGCGCCGTGCATCCGCTACCCCATGCGGCCGGTGGATGCACACGGCAGGGGGCCGGCGCACGCGCCGGGGCCGGCCTGCGGACGGAACGGGCCGGGCCCGGGTGCTGGGGGGATCACGAACATGGAGCGTGGTGGGATGCTGGAGCCGCACGGCCGCGCGGCCAGGGGCCGGCGTTCCGCCACGCCAGTGCGAGCCGCGTGCCGCACCGGCGCCCCGCTGGTGTCGTGGCGCCCCAACCGTGGACGCGGCCGCCTGATCACGGGTTGCGTGGGGAACGGATGGCAGCCCGCCGGTGTGTGCCGGCGGGCGGTTTCACGCGGTGGTGATCCTCAGGCGGCGGGCTGCGCCACCGGGATGCGCGCGGCGTTGCGCTGCACCCAGGTGTCGAAGTCCTGCAGCCCCGGGTGCAGCTGGCGCGCCTTGTCCACGGGCCGGCTGGCGCTGAAGTGCGCCTCGAAGTCCTGGTAGTACTGGAACATGTTCCCCAGGTCGTCCGCGCCGGGAAAGCCCAGCGAGCGGAACACGTCCACCGGCACGTCCTGGTAGCGCACCTCCTCACCCAGCGCCCGGCCTATGGCGGCCGCCATCTCGGCGCCGGTCAGGTGCCCGCCGGCGATCCCCACGTACTGCCCCGTCAGTTCCGGTCCGGCCTTGAAGATCCCGAACGCGCAGGCGCCGATGTCGTCCGCGGCGATCCCCGCCAGGCGCTTGTCGCCCATAGGCATGGTCAGGGCCAGCACGCCGTCCTCGCCGCGCTTGGGCTCCATGCCGAAATGGATGAAGTTGTCCCAGTAGAACGACGTGCGCAGCAGGGTGGTGGCCACGCCCGATTCGCGGAACGCGCCGTCGGCCTCACCCTTGGCGTCGAAGTGCGGCACCTTGTACCGGCCCATCAGGGTGGGCACGCGGTCGTCGTCCAGCGGCACGTGCTGGCGCGAGTCCTCCAGCGTGGACCAGATGGCGTGGCGCACGCCGGCCCGCGCCGCCGCGTGCGCCATGTTGCGCGCCTGCTGCAGTTCGCGCTCGGGGGAGAAGTGCTCCCAGAAGCTGGTGACGAAGAACGCGCCGTACGCACCGTCCAGGGCACCAGCCAGGCTGTCGGCGTCGTCGGAGTCGGTGTGCACCACCTCCGCGCCCTTCGCCGCCAGCGCGCGAGCCTGACGCTGGAGTTCGCGATGGCCTCGAACGCGCCGAAGCGGTCCGGCGGCATCTCCAGCAGCCGGCCGTCGCACCTGCCCCTGCGGATCTGTCGATTCTCTTCCTGTGCGTGCTCCTTTTCGCGCTGGTGGCGCTGGCGCTGCGCCTGGCTGCATGGTGAGCGACGGAGGCACGGGGCAACCAGGCTGGGGTGAAAAGCAACCCGCGGGACCGACAAAAATGGGGGTCGGCCGCCGATAGCTTGAACCTGTCCCCGTTGCATGCTGAAGTCCCTCTTCCATCCTCCCGCGCCACCCACCGCCCGCCGCCTCGCGGAACTGGTTACGGGCAACTATCTGCAGTTTCTCAGCTCGGTGCTGGTTCTGTGCGGTGGAATGGCGGCGTTCGTGATGCAGCACCGGGGCGATAGCGCCGGCGTCATGCTGGCTGAGCTGGCTGCCGCGGCGGGCGGCGTGACGTACTTTCTGGCGCCGATGCGGTTCAACACGGCGTGGGTCACGGTGCGCGGCCCCAGGTCTCCGGAAGCCGCGCGGCGGCTGTTGCTGTACCTGCGGCCGTTCGAGCTGGACGCGCGAATGCTGCTGCAGCTTTCGGTCGGCGCATCGTGTGGTCCGGCCGTCGGGGCGATTCTGTGGCTGCAGCCCCTGTTCGCGTTCCCCTGGCCGCTGTGGGTGATCTTCTGCACTCTCCCGCTGGGGATTCGCGTGGGTGAGGAGCAGGGCCTGCAAAACGGATTCGGATCGTTCGGCAGGCTGATCACCTTCAGCCAGCCGCAAAGGCGGCTCCAGCCCATCGGTGCGTGGCGGTACCAGGCTTCCGGCCAGTGGAAGGACGAAGCCACGAGCTACATGCGGGAGGCGCGGCTCGTGATCTTTCGGCCGGGATCATCGCCCAGCATAGAATGGGAGCTGCACCAGCTGCTCGACACCGTTCCCGCCGAGCGCATTCTCATCTACCTTCGCTTTCGCGGGTCTGCCGAGCGAAGGCAGCGGGCCTGGGAGGCGTTTGGCAGCCAGGTGCGGGCGCACATCCCCGCCAACCTGCCCCCAACCCCCGGACGCGCGCGCTACCTGCTCATCGACGGCCATGGCAACGCGCGGCTCTTCACGCCGGACAACCGGCCGGCGGCGTTGCTGAGGCAGCTGTTCTCGGGTGACTTCGATTGCGAACGGCTTCGCCCCGTTCTGGAAGCGCTGGGCGACGGCTTTCGGATGGAACCGGCGACGGGACTGCGGCGGTTCACCCGCTTGATCTGGCAGCCGCTGTGGGTGAATGTCGCGATTGCCCTCATCGTCGGCTTCGGTGCCGCGCTGGTGCTCACCGCCTTGATCGTGGCCCTGGTGCTCGCACGCTGAGGCGAAGGCTGCATCCAGGCCGCCGGGAATGTCACAACGACCCACCCTGCTCGCTGGCCGCCTCCCTCGCTGCGCGCAGATCATCCCCAAATTCCAGCACCGCCTCCGCCACCCAGCACGTCCATCGCCAACTCCTCCCCCGGCCCACACGCGCGAGCTTGATGTGGAGTTCGCGATGGGCCTCGAACGCGCCGAAGCGGTCCGGCAGCATCCCGGCTGCCGTGTGGCCTAAGGGCG
The DNA here is from genome assembly GCA_036259455.1 of Longimicrobium sp. Lineage (GTDB taxonomy): Bacteria > Gemmatimonadota > Gemmatimonadetes > Longimicrobiales > Longimicrobiaceae > Longimicrobium. Next base: position 7,235 of record DATABT010000308.1, read on the forward strand.
CTGCGGGGCGGGAAGTGACCGGCCCTGTCCGCGCGGTGGCGGGCAGGGCCGGGAGCATGCGCAGTGGCTCAGGTCCTGAAAGGCGTCAGCTGGCGCACTCCATCGCCTTCGTATCCTCCTTCACCAGGATCTCGGCGCTCGCCGACTGACTGCCGGACGACACGTCCACGCGCAGCTTGAACTGGGGATACAGCGTGCCGTTCGGTCGCCCGCCGGTGTACGAGGCCGTGCCGGAAACCCATTCGACCTCGCGGAACCAGTTGTAGGTGTAGGAGCCGTTTCCGCCTCCTACCGTCGCCGTCCAGGTGCACTGCTCGCCCGGCTTGATCTTGAGCGGGCCGTCGATCGTCACCGTAACGGGCGGCGGGCAGGGCCGGCGGCAGACCGGGGGCTGCAGGACGCCGTTGGAAGCGAGCGTCCATCCCACCGGGCAGGTGTACGCGATGCAATCCGATCCCTGCTGTCCGGGGATGGTCGTGCACGTGGCGCCGAGCGGGCAGGCGCTGCCACCGCACCCCTCAACGCAGTCCCAGCAGGTGTTCGTCGACAGCATCTTGTAGATGGAGCTGTTCGGGCACTGGATGACCACCTCGTCGTTCAGGGTGCCGTTCACGTCCACGTTCACGCCCACGGCCTGCCCGCCTCCCGAAGGCCCGCAGGTTTCCGGGCCACAGTTCAGCGCGATCACGGAAGAGTCGGTCGGCACGCTGCCCACCCGCGTCGCGGGGATGGTCTCATAACACTCCGTGGTGGTGAGCTTCGGCTGGGCACCGCCTGGCGTCAGTGCTGCCAATTGCGGGGCGCTGATGTTGGGCGCGTCGCACGCCGCCAGCGCGGCGACGAGCACGGCAGCGATGGTGATGGGGAGAGTCTTCATGCACTTTCCTCGCGGCGCTGAGGGGGAACTGCAGAGAACGCAGCGTGCTGCGTCACCCGGTGGGGTACCGGGAAGTGAGAGCCAGCGGCCACCCCGTGTGCGGGTGTGCGGCAGCTGGCGCGCTGTGTTCAGGGAGTGCTGCAAGGATGTGATGATCGCGGGCCGCATGCGGGTGCTTCGCGCCCAACTTTCGCGGTTGTCTGTGTGCCATGGCGCACTGGTGTCGATCTTCTGCAACTTCCAACCAGGGCATCGCAGAGGGATGCCAGGGTCCGGGACTGCGCCGGCGGTCCTCGGCATACTGCCGCGAGCGACCCGGCGCTGAAGGTGAACGTTCGAGTGGCATCAACCGCGACACCGCAACGGACCGATGGTGGGCGAGGTGGAGTTCTCGCCTACCTTTCCGCCGGTGACCGCACGAGCTTCATGCTGGAGTTGGCGATGGCCTGAACGCGCCGAAGCGGTCCGGCAGCATCTCCAGCAGCCGCGCGGGCGAGATCCGCCCGTTCGGGGTGCTACGCTGAACGCGGATGGAGCCGGGCCTCCAGCTCCCTCCTCCCGGCACGTATGTGACAAAATTGTCTCTAGGGGGACGCGGATTCCCTCGGCCAAACGAGGCGCCCGTCCTGGCCGATACCCACGCAACCCTTTTCCTTGCAGTGCTTTGCGATGCATCGCCAGCCGAGCGTGCTGCGGGTGCGGATGGTGCACCCAGCCGACGCAGCCCCTTCAGCCCGCCGACGGAGGGGGCATCGCCGATGGCCGCTCCCCAGCCCGCGGTCCGTCGTTCGTCTTCGACACCTTTTCCGGAAAACCTTCATGATCGCTCTCATTCGCAGAGCCCTGCATCGTCCCTGTGGCCGTGTGCTGCTGGGAGGGATGCTGGGGCTGCAGTGCGTCTGGCTGCTTCCATCGCAAGCACATGCATTCCAGGTGCGTACGCATCTCTGGGTCGCGCAGCAGGTGCTGAACGACGTGGTCCCGGACGGCAGGGTAACGCTTGCGGGTCGCGAGTATCCCGTCCCGGCCGACCGCGTTCACGCGCTCCGCAACCACCCCCGCGCCTACCGGATGGGACACATCGGCCCCGACGCGCACCCCGACGTGCTGGTGGGGCAGGGTGTCGTGCACCCCGGGGATCCCTGGCCGGTGGACGCGTGGCTGCGGCACGTGATCGCGGAGGCGGGAGCGGGGAGCGGAAGGAATGTGGCATACGCTTACGGGTACCTGGGCCACGCGGCGGCCGATGTGTGGGCACACACCTACGTGAACCTCTATGCGGGGAGCGTGTTCGACGTCACCGCCGAGGGGCTGGACGGCGAGATCCGGCACCTGGCGCTGGAGGGCTACATCGACCAGCGCGTCCCGGAGCTCCGCGACTGGAGGGGCGAGCGGCTGGCAGCGGCGGAGGAGCACCTCTTCGACGCGCCCCACGACTTTCTGCGGGATGCGCTGATCGTCGCGCCCGCGGCGGCCGGGCAGTACGCCCGCAGACCCGAGGCCTCGGCGCACCTGGTCGCCATGCGGCAGGCATGGCTGGCGGCGGGCGATCTCCGGACGCTGGTCCACGAGCTTGCCACCGTGCCGCCGGCGCTCGAGTCCGGGATTCTGGGACAGGCGCTCGAAGCCGGGATCCGGGCGAACGATCACCTGGGCATCCTGCAGCAGCAGCGAAGGTTGGTGTCGGCCGCCCGCGCCGCTCTCCAGCACCGCCAGGAGCTGATCCGGAAGGCACGCGACGCGGTGACGGCCCAGCGGCACCTGGTCGCGGCGGCGGATGGCGCGGTCGCGCGGTTCGCGCGGACGGAGCGGCGCCTGATCGACGAGCGTGCGCGGGTCCAGGCCCAGCTCATCGACCTTTCGGGCCGCATCGCGGGAACGCCCGCCAAACTGGCCTCGCAATCCTGCTCCAGCGTCCGCACGCCATGCGGATGGCTCTGCGGCTGGGTCGTAAAGAGGGTCTGCAGGCAGGTGTCCGTCGTGAACGATGCATACACCACCCTCACCGCCGAGCGAACCCGAGCGCTGCATCGAAAGAACGCCCTGCAGTCGGAGCTCTCGACGGCTGCGGCCGGGGTCAGGAGCGCGGGCGCCCGCCGCACCGTCGCCGCGGCCGGGCTCACCGCCGCCGAGGCGCAGATGGAGGTGCTGGATGCCGGTTCGGCCGTGCTGCAGCGCGCGGTCGACCAGGCGGAGCGGGCGGTGGCGCCCCTGGAGGCGGAGCAGGAGCGCCTGGAGGACCTTGCCCGCTGGGCCGACACGCGCGTGGGCGCACTGCGGGACCTGCAGTTCTCCCTTGCGGAGGGAGCCATCGATGCGCGCCTGGCCGCGTGGGAGGGTGACATGTACCGGGCCATGCTAGAGTACGAAATCGCGAACACCGGGGTGATGCGGGGCGCGGTGGGATCCGGAAGCGTCCTTCAGCCGCTCCAGACGTGGGTGACCTGCTGGGGCCCGGTGTTCGCCACCGTTCCCCGCGAGGTGCCGGAGCTCCCGTGCGGAGCGTCCGCCGGGGTGACGGATGGGCTGAGCATGGTGCGCCGCACGAATGCGGAGATTGCGGAAGCCGCGGGGAACCTGGGCTGGCTGATCGATCCGCAGTCCAGGCTGGGGGGGGCCATCGAAGAGCGCCTGCGGCCGAAACTGGTGGAGGCGGAGCGGCAGATCCTGAACCAGGTGGGCGGCGGCGCACTCTCGACGCTCGTGCTGATGATGCACGAACCGGTCGACGCGAAGCTGCTCGACGGCCACTTTTCCGTGGATCGCGACGGAGAGGGGATTCTGCTGATCCCGGACATGGCGGCGCGCGCCGACAGCGACATGTACGTGCGTGACGGCCGCTTCGACGATACGGCGTTCCACGTCGCGGCGAACGCGGTAACGCTTTCCAAGCTGGCCCTTCTCGACGCCGCGGGAATGCGCCAGCTGTTGACGGACCTGGGGCTGTCCGGCGCCGAAATCGCGGAGGTGCGGGAGCCGTTCAACGTCCTCTTCGCAAGCATCCATTCCATCGACGGCAGCCATCAATGGATCGGCGGCCCCGCCCCGGAGTATCCCCGCCGTCACGGCCGTGGTCCGGGCCCGTCGGAACGGCAATTCGGCGCGGATGCACCGGGCACACCGGGTACCCTGGTGTGGATGTTTTCCGACCAGCGGCGCCGTGAAGCCGTTTTCGAACGGCTTTTTTCAGGCCCCGTGGCCCCCGCCCTGGAAACCGCGCCTCTGCGCGGGTTCAGGGACGTGCTCCCGGCCGGCTATCCCAGGGGCACGCCCCAGGACCCGTTCGTAAGTTAGCCCATGCGGCGGTGAGCGCCGTGGCTGCCGGTGTTCGTCGGCCGTGGCCTGGAGCGCGATGTCCGATCTGCTTCCAGGCGTACGGCGACTCGCCTCCGCTTCACCTCCACCGGAACGAGGACGAGGTCTTTTCGTCCTGGACGGTGAATTCCGGTTACAGCTCGCGGGCGAGGAGCGGCGTATCGGCCCCGGAGAAAGCCTGCTCGCCCCCAAAGGCATACCGCACACCTACCGCGTGGAGTCACAGGCCGGGGCACGCTGGCTCACGGTTACCGGCAACGGCGACTTCGAGCGGTTTGTGCGGGCGTTGAGCCGGGTGGCCGAGCGGAACGACCTGCCCGAGCCCGCGGGTGCGCCCACCCCCCAGGCGATCGAGGCGCTCTCGGCCGCGGCGCACGCGCACGGAATCGAGGTCGTGGGGCCGCCGCTGCACTGAGCGCCGTCGCTGCCCCGGCGCGCGTGAACGTCGTCGCCACCGCCGGCGGACACCGGGGTTCGCCGCCGGCGGCGATGCCGCGCAGAGGGATCCAGGCGCACAGGCTCGCTCACTGAACGAGTTGATGGAGCGTGTGCAGGAGGTGGTCGAGCTTCGCCTGCAAGTCGAGGGCGAAGAAGCCGAGCCCCCGACCTTTGTTGGTGTTCAGCGGATCGTGACGGCACCTGAGCAGGCGGGCTGCACGGCGGGGCGGATATGGTGAACGCGTTGACCGGGCGAGACGGCCGAGTTTTCATGGAAACATGAAATTTCATGAACTCGAGGCCGCATGATCAACCTCAAAGACATCCACTCGCTCTCGGACTTCCAGCGCAACGCACGGGAGTACGTCGATCGCCTGCGCGAAACCGGGCGTCCCGAGGTGCTGACGGTGCGCGGGCAGGCCGAACTCGTGGTCCAGCACGCCGACGCCTACCAGAAGCTGCTGGACCTGGCGGCGCACGCGTCCGCGATCGTGGGGATTCAGCGGGGACTCCAGGGGATGTACCAGGGCACTGGCGAAGACGCCGAGGATGCGTTCGCCTCGTTGGAGCGTGAGTTCGGGATCGCGGAGCCGACATAGTGTTCCGGGTCCGGATTGAGGCCGAGGCCAAGGACAATCTCCGGCAGCACTATCAGAATCTGCGGTCGCGAAATCCTGGTTCGGCGTACCCCGACCGCTGGTACGCCGGAATCCGCGCGGCCATTCGTGATCTGGCTACATCCGCCGAAGGATGCGGGCCGGCGTACGAGGACCGATTCTTCGCCGAAACCATCCGCCGGCGCCTTTTCGACTCGTACAAGATCCTGTTCGTGATCCGTGAGGATCGTGTGCACGTGCTGCATATCCGCCACCGGGCGCAGGACCCGGAGGATCTGCTCGGTTGATCCCGTACGGCCGAACGTTCCAGACGCGATGACAGGCGGGGCTGCTCCGGGTGGAGCGGCCGCGCGTCAAGCGTGCTGCTGCCCGTGCATGAATCGGAACACGTTATTCCGGACGTGCAATGCAGACCGCAATCAGTGGGCGGCCGTCCGCGGCCTGGGGCCCGACGACACCCCTGTGCGCCGGCCCCGCTTCCCTGACCCGTATGGCGTCAGGAGACAGGCCCCAATCAGCCCGGGAGGACCAACGATGCCGGTGGACGTATCGAGCGAGGTCGTGATCCGTTGTCCCCGCGAAAGGGTCGCCTCCTTTGCTGCCGATCCCGACAACGCGCCGGCATGGTACGTCAACATCAAGGCGGTCGAATGGAAGTCTCCACGGCCGCTTCAGATCGGGACCCGAGTCGCGTTCGTCGCCCACTTCCTGGGGCGGAGGCTTGCGTATACGTACGAGGTGCGGGAGCTCGTTCCTGGAGAGCGGCTCGTGATGCGCACGGCCGAAGGCCCCTTTCCCATGGAGACCACCTACGTGTGGGAGCGCGTCGCTGACGGAGAGACGCGGATGATCCTCCGCAACCGGGGCCAGCCAGCCGGGTTCTCCCGGCTCGTCGCGCCGTTCCTCGCGTCGGCGATGCGCCGCGCGAATCGGAAGGACCTGCTTCGGCTGAAGAGCATCCTCGAATCCCGGGCGTGACCCCTCCCCTGACGGCCAGTGCGTCCTTCGGCCAGGGCGCTCTCACCCTCCCCGCACCTCGATGGGCGCCATCCACCGGAAGGTGCCCCATTCCATCACGAGAGTTCCTTGCAGTCCGTCTGCTGCGTCAATACGGATGGTGAACTGATCGACGGGCGCCGCGAGCGTCTCCATCGTCATCCGCGCGCGGCCGAGATCGTGGGCGGCGGCGTATTGCGTGCCCCACTGGCCGGTCTGGCGGTTCACGACCAGCTCCACTCCCCGCACGTGCGGGATCGTCCACAACGTGTACGTCCCCGCCGGCAGCGAAAGGCCGGCGAGCGTGACCGGCGCAGAGGTGGTGAACTGCGTGGCGGCGTTAGCCCCGGTGCGCCAGACGCGGTCGTAGGGGATGACGTCGCCCAGCAGCACGCGCCCGTGCGCGAGCGGTCTGCCGTAGTCCACGGCGAACGAGGCGCCGCCGATGCGGGCGCGCACGGTGTCGCGCACGCTCAGCTGCCGGTAGCCGCCGCCCCGCGCCTCTCGCGCCTCGAACCGGCCGGCGACGGCGCCGACGTCGGGGGGCGACGGGAGGCGGCGCACGTCCACCAGGTACGTGGTGCGGGCGCCGGAGTAGCGCAGCATCCGGTGCGCGGAGTCGAACGCCGCCTCGCCCGTGCCGGCCAGCCAGTCGTGCCTGATCTCCGCGCGGCCGCCCGGCAGCAGCCGCACCACGCCGCGGTGCAGCGGAAACGCGTCGAACTCCCGGTCGATGTAGAACTGCCGCATCTGCACCGTGTCACCGGGCGCGCGGTGCGCCGCCGCGGCGCGCCGCAGTGCGGCGGCAAAGTACAGCTCGTACAGGCTGTACATCTGCGGGACGTGCGCCATGGCCATGCCGCCCTGCGTGGCGAAGGCGCGCGTCACCGTACCTGTCTCGTCGTGCTTCGAGACGCGCACGGAACCATCCCCCACCTCGGCGACCACACGGCGCTCCTGCTGGCCGGCCGGCTCGCTGGGCGTGTGGATGTCCATCAGCAGACGCCGGATGCCGCCGTCGGGGCCCAGTTCGATCCGCGTGCGCCGCCGGCGAACGCGCGGGAACCGGTCGACGGCGTCGCTCGTGACCGTGTTCCCGCTGCGCGTCACCCGTTCCACCGAAATCGTATCGCGGCCCAGTAGTGCGACGAACCCGTACTCTTCCGCGGGCCGGGCGCGACCGCACGCAAGGGCCGCGAACGCGGCGAGGGTGAAGACGAAGCGTCTCATCGGGTAAGTGATGGCGGGAGACCGGCACCCGGCGCGGGAGCGTCGCGACGGACGAAGGTGGGGATAGCTTACGCGCGCCCCGGACGCGCGTCAGCGAGAGCGTGTCCGGAGGCATCCGCGCGTGAGCAGGCGCCGGGACGACGGGACGAACGGATGCGGGAGGTTCGTCGTGGCGTCGATTGGCGCCGTTGCACGCTATGGGGCCGATGAATCCCGAACGCCGGGTGGCGGCGGCGAGCGCGGTGGTGTTGCGTGCAGCAGGCGCAGGCTGCGCGGCCGGGCTCCACCGTCGCGCGAGCCTGATGCGGAGTTCGCGATGGCCTCGAACGCGCCGAGGCGGTCCGTCAGCATCTCCAGCAGCCGCGTGGACGAGGCGGCCATCCGGCCCGCGCCGGCAGCCGCCGGACCCGCGCGGCGGTGGACGCCGGACCGCTCTGGTCTGTACCTTCTATCCGGTCACCAGCTGGCCAGCGCCGCTGGGCTGAGGGCGCCAGGCGGTCAATGCACTCCGAGAGAGGGGAGGGAGTATGAGCCTGTTCTACAGCATCGCCTACCGGCTCGGGCTCACCCCGTGGGAACACGCCGCGACCCACCCGCCCGCGGTCGAGCACATCACCCGGCTCTTCGAGCGAGAGGAGCAGGGCAGACAACCGCCGTACGGCCGTGCACTCGATCTTGGCTGTGGCACGGGGCACTGGGCGGTCACGCTGGCGCAGCGGGGGTGGCAGGTCACGGGAGTAGAGCTGGTCCCGAAGGCGGTTCGAGCCGCGCGGGACCGCGTGCGCAGCGCTGGTGTGGAGGCAGAGATCATGGAGGGCGACGTCACGGCCCTGCGCCAGGCGGGGGTGGGTGACGGGTTCCGCCTGATCTGGGATTTCGGAACCATCCACGGGCTGACCGACTCTCAGCGAGCGTCGGTTGCCCGGGAAGTCGACGCCGTAACGACCGACGATGCCGCCGTACTCATCCTCGCGTGGGCTCCGGGGCGAAGGGGCTTTCTTCCGCGCGGGATGAGCCGCCGAGAGATCGAGGAGTCGTTCCGGGGCTGGAGCGTGACGGACGAGGAGCCGTTCGACGCGACCGGCCTGCCGGGGCCGCTCAGGGGCGTAGATCCTCGAGTCTACCGTCTGCGCCGCGTGTGAATGCAACCTGCCGCCTGACGAGCGCTTGCACGGAATCGAGCCCTGTCGAACCGCCTGCACGCTCACCCTTGCGGCAATCGCGCTTCATCCGCTCACAATCGCCCGGACCGGCCTGAATCCGCACGTCCGCCTGTTCCTGACCGGAGCCGTCGTCCTGGGCGGGTGCCGCAGCGATCGTCATCGATCCCCCAATCCCCATCCATGACTCCGGAGAGGCAGGTCGATGACGAGCGTGTCGATCCACCAGCGGCCAGAGAGAAAGCCGCCCATGGCCGCGGCGGCCGGAAACGTGGCGGTGCTGGCGAGCGTGACGGCGGCCCGCACGGCCTTGAGGACGAAGACCTCCGTGATCCGCGCGAAGCCCACGCGCCGCGCCATCTCTGGCGGGACGACGCGGACGCTGTAGAGCAGGACGGCCGCCATCGGGAGGAGCGCGACGGCCATCGCCCACCCTCGCCCGTGTGGCCGCGAGCGCCAGCGCGAGCGCGTAGGCCGCTAGCGCGGCGAGGCGAACCGCCCCCCGCCGGGATTCAGCGGCGGGGGGTCGCGTTCGCCGCGGACTTGTGTGCCGGGCGGTGCACACGCATGTTCCGCGGCCAGGCCCAACGCGCCTGGGCCGGGCGCGGCAACCCTGCTGTTCCGGCGCACACACTCCAGATCCCGCGGCTCTTTCTGCTCTCGTGACTCCGTTCGAGTACCTGTTCGCGCTCGTATCCATCCTGATCGGCCTCTCCGTCGCGGACCTGTCCGGCAGTCTGCACCGGCTGCTGCGCGCTCGCCGGCGCGTGCGATGGGATTGGCTGCCGCTGGCTTCGGCGCTCCTGGTGATGCTGCTGATCCTGGAGTTCTGGTGGGTGTTCTACGGGCTGGGCTCCTCGCCCGTATGGACCCACTACGGGGCGTTCCTGGTGCTCGGGGCCTCGCTCGTCAGCATGTTCCTGCTCGCCTCGGCCACGCTGCCGGACGAGGTGCCGCAGGCGGGGCTGGACCTGGGCCAGTACTACCGCGAGAACGCCCCCTACCTGTGGACGCTGTTCGGCGTCTTCGTTCTGCTCATGATCGCGGTGGAGCTCGTGAGCGTATGGGGGCACCTTCGGGGCTCCACCATCCTGCGGCGAACGCCCCCCAACCTGGTGTTCGCCGCGCTGCTCTTTTCGCTGGCCCGTGTGCGAAGCCGGCGGTACCATGCCGTGGCGGTCCCGATCCTTCTGGCTCTGCTGACGGTGCAATGGTCCCGGCTTCGCCTGGGATGAGCGGCTTTGCGCGCAGCCCGCGCCCTTTGCGTCCGGAACCCCGAGTCTTCGTGCAACCCGTGCTTCGCACCCCGCGGCTGCTGCTGCGGCCGTTTCAACTGGCTGACGCTCCGGATGTCCAGCGCCTCGCCGGCGATCCGGCCGTCAGCGACACGGCGCTGGACCTGCCGCATCCATTCGAAGACGGGATGGCGGAGGCCTGGATAAAGACGCACGCGGAGCAGTTCGGCGCCGGTACGCTCGCGGTCTTCGCGGTCGTTTCCGCCGATGGCGGGGAGCTGTATGGTGCGGCGGGGCTGATGATCGACCCTGCGCACCGGCGAGCAGAGCTGGGCTACTGGATCGGGACGGCGCACTGGGGCCGTGGCTACGCGACCGAGGCCGCAGGCGCCGTGATCCGCTACGGGTTCGATGGCCGCGGCCTGCAGCGCATCCACGCGAACCACCTGGTCCGCAACCCGGGCTCCGGCCGCGTTCTGCAGAAGCTGGGGATGCAATACGAGGGCTGCCTGCGGCAACACGCGTGGCATCGTGGTGCCTTCGAAGACCTGGCGCTGTACGGGATTCTTCGCTCCCACACGGCGTCGCCCTGACCCCCGGCCGATCCCGCGTCGGCCGGTCGGCGCGGCGCGGCGGGGCCGTCCAGGCGGCGTCTCAGCCGCACGCCCGGCGTTCCCGTCCGGATCGCCGTCGGTGAATCATCACTGAACCCCCTCATCTCCCGTCCATGACCCTGAAGAGGCAGCCGCCGAACCCTCGTCCCGCACGGCTGCCGTATCTGCTGGCGCCCGTGCCGGCGCTGGTGGTGGGCGTGCTCACCATGCGGATGTCCGACGTGCCCGCGGTGCTGTGGGGGCAGAATCTCGCCGCGTGGGCGGTGGGCACGCTCCTGTGCCTCGGCATCTGGCGAACCCGGAGCTCGCCCGGGCGATGGAGGTGGTTCGATTTCGCCGCCGTGCTCACGCTGGCGGCACTGGCCGCGACACTGCTCGCCCCGGGTGTGGACGGGGTTCGTCGCTGGGTGCCGCCTGGTCCGGTACGCCTTCATGCCGCCGCGGTCCTTCTTCCCCTTCTGCTCGTCGCGCTGCAAGGCCTGTCGCAGGCGCGCGGATGGTGGATCTCCACCGGGGTCGCCGTGGGCGTGGCGGTCATCCTGCTGCTGCAACCCGATGCCGCACAGGCCACGGCCTTCGTGGCGGGGTGCCTGGTTCTGCTGCCCCCCCTGGCGGGGCGAGATCGGCTGCGGCGGGTCTGCCTTCTGTCTTTGCCTCTCCTGGCCGGACTGGCGTGGCTGCGACGGGATCCGCTCGCGCCGGTTCCCCACGTGGAGGGCATCGTCAATCTGGCCGCGCGGCTGGGGGCAGGCTGGACCGTGGCGGCGGTGGTTTCGCTGCTGGTGCTGCCTCTCCCCTTCTTTCACGCCGGCCGGGGAGCCGGGAGGCACGCGGGCCGCGCAGTGGGTACGTACGTGACAATCACGCTGCTGGCCGTGTTCCTGGGGAACTTCCCGGTTCCGGTCATGGGCTACGGCGTCTCGCCGATCATCGGATATCTCGCGGGCCTCGGTATCCTCCTGCGTGCCGCACCGCCGGGCGGGCAGGTACCGGTCAGCAGCCGGCAAACCGCCGGCGGTGCGGCGCCGGCAGAAGCTGTGGATGCGGTACGAGGGCTGTCTGCGGCAACACGCATGGCTCGTGATGCCTTCCGAAGACTCGGTGGGGCACGGCATTCTCCCGACACGGCATCACTCTGACCGGCTGATGGACCGGGATCAGAGGGTGGCGAGGAGGACGAGGGCGGAGAGAAGCAGGAGCTCGCCGTCGGCGATGACGTCGCAGAGAAAGTGGGGGTCGCCGCCGGCGGCGATGGCGCGCAGGTAGATCCAGGCGTAGACGGAGCTCGCGGCCAGCAGCGCGAAGAGCGGGCGCGCCCAGCCGAGCAGCGGGACCGCGAGGGCCGCGGCGGCGAGCGCTCCGTTGCCGGCGTGCAGCAGGCGCAGGGTGCGCGCGCGGCCCAGCACCACAGGCACGGTGCGCAGCCCGTTGGCGCGGTCGCCCGCCTCGTCGCGCAGGTCGAAGACGAGCGTGTTCATCCACCAGCGGCCGAACAGAAAGCCGCCCGTGGCCGCGGCGGCCGGCCAGAGC
>DATABT010000309.1:0-8428 GCA_036259455.1 Longimicrobium sp.
GGCTGGGCGGGCCGGCCACCGTCGTGAGCCCGGCGCCGGTGGCGCGCAGGTTCGCCGTGGCGCTGTTCGTGGTGGAGCCCAGGAAGGGGATCACCGTGAACTCCGCCCCCGAGGCGCCGCCTTCCAGGCAGAGCAGGCTTCCCGCGGCGCCGGCGCGCTGCACGGACTGGCCCACGGCCAGGCTGATGCCCGCGCCCGCCTGGTCGCACTCCGCCGCCGTGCCGAAGACGGTGATCACGGCCGTGTCGGCGTGCCCCTCCGCCTCGGCCACGATGCGCGCCGTGCCGGTGCGCACGCCCGTCACCTGCCCCGTCTGGGTGACGGTGGCCACATCGGACTCCAGCGACGACCAGTCGAACTCCACGCCGTCGATGATCTGGCTCTCCTCGTCGCGGGCCGTGGCGGTGAGCTGAATGCTCTCCCCCACGCTGATGCTGCGGGTGGCGGGCGTCACCACCACCTGGTCCACGCGGGGGCCGGAACCGGACGGGCTGTCGCACGCCCCCGCCGCCAGGGCGAGCAGGAGGTACGCGGGACGGAGGCGCTTCATGGGCGTGCGGTCTCTGTGGAGGGTGGCGCCGGAGGGCGCGGCCACAGACGGTCGCGCGCACGTGCGGGGCCCTGCGGCCGCCGGCACGCGCGCGCACGCGTCAATTCTAGGGACAAACGTTCGAAAAGGAAAGCCGCGCGCGCCGCCCCCTCGGGGACGCCGGGCGACGCAAATCCTTGTCTCGCATTCACTTGTACTCTCTCGAGCCTCGCGTGTTCCGGGAGTTGGCACCCCCGCGGGGCGCGTGCTACATTGCCGCGCGCCGGCGCCGCTTCCTTTCGCGCGGCGGGGCGCCTGAACCTCTCCCACACCGACCCTGCCGGGGCCCTGATGACCGACCGCCCAGTCCGCCACTTTCTGCAGATCCCCGACTTCAGCCGCGACGAGCTGCTCCAGACGCTGGACCTGGCCGCGCGGATGAAGTCGGGCGCCTACACCGACCGCCCGCTGGCGGAAAAGACGCTGGCCATGATCTTCACCAAGAGCAGCACGCGCACCCGCGTGAGCTTCGAGGTGGGGATGTACCAGCTGGGCGGCCACGCCCTCTTCCTCTCCTCCCGCGACATTCAGCTGGGGCGCGGCGAGCCCATCAGGGACACCGCACGCGTCCTTTCGCGGTACGTGGACGGGATCATGATCCGTACCTTCGACCAGCAGGACCTGGTGGACCTGGCCACGTACGGCTCCGTCCCGGTCATCAACGGCCTCACCGACCTGCTGCATCCGTGCCAGATCATGGCCGACCTGCTCACCGTCCAGGAAAACTTCGGTCCCGACCTCACGGGAGTGAAGGTCGCCTGGGTGGGCGATGGCAACAACATGGCCAATTCGTGGCTCAACGCGGCCTACCGGCTCGGCTTCGAGCTGCGCCTGGCCTACCCCGCCGGCTACGAGCCCGACGCCGGGATCCTGGAGCGGGCCCGCGGCGCCACGAACGTCATCACCACGCACGATCCGCGCGAGGCGGTGGAGGGCGCGGACGTCGTCAACACCGACGTCTGGGCGTCCATGGGCCAGGAGGAGGAATCGGCCAGGCGCGCCCGCGACTTCCAGGGCTACTGCATCACCGAGGAGATGATGGAGACGGGGACGGACCGCGCCATCTTTCTCCACTGCCTTCCCGCCCACCGCGGCGAGGAGGTCACCGACGGGGTGATCGAGGGCGCCCGCAGCCGCGTGTGGGACGAGGCGGAGAACCGCCTGCACGTGCAGAAGGCCATCATGGCCAGGCTGATGGGCGGCGTCGTCTGACGCTCCACCTGTCCCGTTCCGCTACGAAGCCTCTCCCCGTGCCGCGGCGAGAGGCTTCGGTGTCCGGGGCCCCTCCCGCGGCCCCTCCCCGCTCGTTCTTCTCGGAGAGGGAGAATGCGGATGGTCGCGCGCGCCGAACCCCGGTCGGGCCCTCACCCCCCGTCCCCTCTCCCCAAACCGCGTGGACGTGCGGAGAACTCCGATCGCGCTCCGGACTGACCTCCCTCCCCGCGCAGTTTGCGGGGAGGGTGGGGGAGGGGGCGGCTCGCCGCTCGCGCGATCCCATCCACCGGATACGACACCCTCCGCCCGTCCGCACCCCTACGCCGCGGTGAACGCGGGCTGGGGCGCGCGGCGGCGGATGCGCATCCGCACGCCGTGCTTCGGACGCAGGGTGAAGGTGGCGTCGGGGACGATGTCCTGCCCGGGCACCAGCTCCGGCTCATAGCGCTGCGCCAGCGTGGCCAGCACCACCTGCGCCTCCATCAGCGCGAAGCCGTTGCCGATGCACATCCGCGCGCCGCCGCCGAACGGGTAGTACGACCACGGCACGACCGCCTCCTTCGCGGCGCCCAGGAACCGCTCGGGGACGAAGTCGTCCGGGCGCTCCCACAGGTCGGGGCGGCGGTGCGTGACCCACTGGCACACCATCACGATGTTGCGCGCCGGGATGCGGTATCCGCCGATCTCATCCTCTTCCACCGACTCGCGCGGCTGCCCCCACGCGGGCGGATACAGCCGCAGCGTCTCGTCGAACACGGCGCGCGTGTACGGCAGGTTCGGCAGGTCCTCCGCGCCCGGCGTGCGGCCGCCGAGCACGGCATCCAGCTCGTCGCGCAGCTTCGCGGCCGGGTCCGGGTTCCGCGCCAGCAGGTACCACATCCAGCTCAGCGAAGCCGCGGCCGTCTCGTGCCCGGCGATCATCAGCGTCAGCGCCTCGTCGCGCACCTGTCGGTCGTCCATCCGCGCGCCCGTGTCCGCGTCCCGCGCGTCCAGCAGCATCTGCAGCAGGTCGGGATGCTGCTCGCCCGAACGGCGCCGCTCCGCGATCATCGCGTCCACCGTGCGGTGCACCACCTCGCGCGCGGCGGCGAACTCGCGGTTCTCAGCCGTAGGCACCCAGATGGGCGGCGCGAACGGCAGCGTCATCCGCCGGCTGACCCAGGAGAAGGAGGTGCGGATGGCGCGGCCCAGCGCGTTCGCGTCGCCGCTCAGGTCGTGGGAGAAGAGCGTGGTGCCCACGATGCGCAGCGTGAGCCGCAGCATCTCCTCGCCCACTTCCACTTCCGCGCCCTCCGCCGCCAGCCGCTCCCAGCGCTCCGCGGCCACTTCCGCGCCCTCCGCCATCTGCGTGACGAGCCCCGCCAGGCGCCGGCGGTGAAAGGCGGGCTGCATCAGCCGGCGGTTCTGCAGCCAGCTGTCGCCCTCGGCGGCCAGGATGCCGTTTCCGGCCAGCTGGCGGACGGGCGCGTTGAAGCGGTCCGGCTTGCGGTAGTTGCGCCCGCGGGATTTGAGGACGTGCTCCACGCCCGCGGGGTGGGTGATGAGATACCAGTTGATGCCCGGGATGCCGCGCAGCCGCACCACGTCGCCCAGCGCGCGCTGCGCGCGGGTGTACAGCGCGAGCGGGTCCGCGACCGCCTCCGGCCCGGACCCGAAGAGAAGGCCGCCCGGCATCAGCGGCGGCAGGGAAAGCTTGCTCATGGGGAACGTGTCCCTCGCGTCAGACGGTGATCTGTCGAACCAGGGCCCAGCGCCTGTAACCAACGTCTCCCGCCACCGCCGCACAAGGGGAATCTCCTCATCCGCCGTGCGGCATCTCCCTACGTTTCGGGAGTCGTGCAACCGGCGCCCCTCCACCGGCTTCCAACTGCCGACCGACGACGTGGCGGGACGAACCGCCGTGCGGATCAGCCTGTCATCCCGGAGGTGGCGCCCGCGTGGTCCTTGCATCGTCTGGATATCCGTGCGCCGACAGAGCAATCTACCAGGGAATGCCCGCGACCAGTTCAGCGCGCTGAAGCAGGCAGCCACAGATCCGTGAAGGCGGATTTCGCGATTCTCCCGCGGCGAGTCCATTCGCTGCGCGAGCCGTGACGCGCTACCATCCGTCGACCGAAGCCACCACCGCACCCTATCCACCACACCCGTGACCTTCTCCAGACAATCTCCCCATCCCGCCGCCGCCCTCCGCCGCGGTGCCGCGCTCCTCATCGCCCTCGCGCTCCTCGCGCCCGCGGCGCACGCGCAGGAGGCGGACCTCGAGGCCCGGCTGGACCGCGCGGAGGCGTACCACGAGGCGCTGCGCACGCTGGCGGGCGGGCGCGTTCGGGCCGTCTGGGTGCCGGGCGAAGAGGCGTTCGTCTACCGCGCGGAGGCGGGGCCGCTGCGGGGCCAGTGGGTGCGGGTGGATGCCCTCCGCGGCACGTCCGCGCCCATCGCGCAGGAGAACCTGCCGCCGCGCCCGCAACCGCCCGGCCTGGAGCGGCTGGACCGCCGCGGCGACACGCTGCGCATCCTGCGCGCGGACGGCGCCGATGCCGCGCGGCTGGTCGATGCGCCCGACGCCGGGTGGGAGGTGCGGCCGGAGGGATGGGATCCGCGCGGCCGCTGGCTGGCGGTGATGCGCACGGCGTCCGCGGGCGTGCACGCGGTGCCCGTCATCGACTACTCGCAGCCGCTGGAGCGCGTGGAGCCCGCGCAGTATCCCAAGTCCGGCACCCCGCTCCCCGTATCGAGCATCCACCTGGTCGACGCGGACTCCGGCGGCATGCGCCAGGCGGACGTGGATGGGCGCGACGCGTACCTGTGGATCGCGGGATGGCGCGCTGCGCCGGCGGAGCTGCTGGTGATCCGGATGTCGCGCACGGGCAAGGAGCTGGCGCTCTTCGCCGTCGATCCGCGCGACGGAAGCAGCCGTCTCCTCGCCCGCGACGCGCGGCCGGAAACCTCCGTCGCCGCGCTGGACTTCGCCACGGGCGGCTGGGCCAGCCAGGTGACCGTGCTGCCGGACGGCTCCGGCTTCCTCTGGTTCTCCGAGCGCGACGGATGGCGCCACCTGTACCGCTACGGCTGGGACGGCGGCGCACCCCGCCAGCTGACGCGCGGCGCGTTCGTCGTGCACCGCGTGGCGCGCGTGGATCCCGCGTCCGGCCGCATCTACGTCATCGCATCCGCGGACACCGCGCGCCCGTACGACCAGCACCTGTACGCGCTCCCCGGGAGCGGCGGCGCGCTGCGCCCGCTCACGCGCGAGCCGGGCATGCACGACGTGCAGTTCTCGCCCGGCGGCCGCGCGTTCATCGACGTCCACTCCAGCATCGACCGCCCGTACGCCAGCGACCTGCGCCTTGCGGACGGCACGCTGATCGCCCGGCTGGAGGAGGCCGACACGGCGCCGCTCGCCGCGCTCGGCCATCGTCCCCCCGAGCCGTTCACCGCGCTGGCGGCGGACGGCGTGACGCGCATCCACGGCGTCATCTACACGCCCGCGGACTTCGACCCCGCGCGGCGCTATCCCGTCGCCGACTACATCTACGCCGGCCCTTGGATCTCCGCCGTGCAGAAGGAGTTCGCGCCTACCATCAGCATGCAGCGCATCGCCGCGTCGCTGGCGCAGATGGGGCTGGTCGTGGTGATGGTGGACGCGCGCGGCACCCCCGGCCGCGACAAGGCCTTCCAGGACGCCACGTACGGCAGGATCGGGGAGATGGAGATCGCGGACCACGTCGCCGCGCTGCGCCAGGCGGCTGAATCGCGTCCGTGGATGGACCTGTCGCGCGCCGGCATCGCGGGGCACTCGTGGGGCGGATACTTCGCGCTGCGGGGGATGCTCACCGCGCCCGAGTTCTTTCGCGCGGGGTACGCCGGCGCGCCGGGGGACGTGACGGAGCTGGCCGTCATCAACGAGCCGCACATGGGGCTCCCGGCGGAGAACCCGGAGGGATACGCGCGGGCGTCCAACGTTCCGCTGGCGGCAAACCTGGCCGGGCCGCTCAAGATCATGCACGGCACCAGCGACGTGAACGCGCCGTTCAGCACGACCATGCGGATGATTACCGCGCTGATCGCCGCCGACCGGCGCTTCGACCTGCTCGTGATCCCCAACGCCCCGCACAACCCGCCGGACCCGGCCGGACGGTACTATCGGCGGGACCTGCGGCGGTTCATGGCGGCGGAACTTCAGGGAATAGGGAATAGGGAATAGGGAATAGCCCGCACGGGGAGAGCGCCACGGCTGTCATTTCGAAGGAGGCGCCCGCGTGATCGCCGCCGGTGCAGGAACCCGTTGCGCCGACTGAGAAATCTACTCACCCGTGCTGGTGACCCGTTTTCTCCCGCCGCGCTCGCCCAGAGTTTCTTCCCATCCAGTCATCCGGCGCTACGCGCACCCTGGTACCATGAAGGTCGCCCACGCCACGGCTGTCATTTCGAAGGAGGCGCCCGCGTGATCGCCGCCGGTGCAGGAACCCGTTGCGCCGACTGAGAAATCTACTCACCCGTGCTGGTGAGCCGTTTTCTATCGCCGCGCTCGCCCAGAGTTTCTTGCCCTTCAGGGAGGCGCCGCCCATGACCTTCTTGTGCGAGGCGCTCTGGCGCCGGCCGAAGGATCTCGCCGGTAGAACCGCGGGCCGGCTCCCGGGCTTCGAAGTAGGCCCCCGCGGTGGCGGAACGGAGCTCCTTTGGTCGCGCGCAAGGGGCGCTGTACGTTCAACTTCCGCGCGGCCGCCCCGCCCCGGGAAATCAGCGGCTACTCTATTCTTCTCGCTGGATAGCCCTGGAAACACCCTGTTGGAGCGGACGACCGTTCGCTACCCAGCGCGACGCGCACCGTGTATCCTGTTGGGATCACGGCGCGCCGTGCATCGATTCCACCCTGCCACCGACGAGCCCGCGATGATCCCGAGACCCGACGCATCCGAGTACCTGGCGTACTACGGCAAGTACATCGACAAAGTCGCCGACGGCGACCTGCTGCAGACGCTGCGCACGCAGCTGGACGAAACGCTGGCGCTGGTCCGCGGGCTGGACGAGGAGCACGGCGGCCACCGCTACGCACCAGGCAAGTGGAGCATCCGTACGGTGCTGGGTCACCTGATCGACGCCGAGCGCATCTTCGCCTACCGCGCGCTCCGCATCTCCCGGGGCGACGCCACCCCGCTGGCCAGCTTCGATGAGAACGCCTACGCCGAGACGGCTGGCTCCGACGCCCGCACCCTGGCGGACCTCGCGGACGAATTCGAGCACGTGCGCCTGGGCAACATCGTCTTCTTCCGCGGCCTGAGCGACGAGGCGCTCGCCCGGCGCGGCACGGCGAGCGACGCCACCGTCTCCGTGCGCGCCCTCGCGTGGATCATCGCCGGCCACGAGGCGCATCACGTGGGCCTGCTGCGCGAGCGGTACCTGCCGGGGCTCGCCCAGCCCGCCGCCACCACGGCCTGAACGCGCCAGCCATCCTGCGGGCGAAGGTGTTGCTAGACCCTTTCGTCCAGCGGATTGCCCTCCTGAGGGAGCCGCCGCACAAGTCCTTGTGAGTGCACGACCTACGGCGGCGACCGGTGCCGTATCTTAAGGGAGCGGCGCGGGCGCTCCCTGAATGGAAAAGGGAGGCGGCGAGGTCCGTCGACGCGGGCGCGGCACCTGCCCGGGTGAGTAGACTTCTCAGTCGGCGCCGCGGGGTCCTGCACCGGCAGTGATCAAGCGGGCGCCTCCTTCAAAACGACAGCCGCGGCGCGAGCGACTTTCATCCGACAGGGTGCGCGCAGCGCCGAATGACTCAGGATGACTGGGTGCTCGTTCTCATCCACCACCCCCTGACCTGCATCGACGGATGGAAGTCCACACCATCGAGCCGTTCCTGGACTACTTCGGGCGCATCCGGGAGCGGACGCGCCGCGTGGTCGCGCTCATTCCGCCCGAGCGGCTGGAGTGGGCGCCGCGCGAGGGCGCCTTTACCTTCGGCGACCTGGTGCGGCACCTGGCCGCCATCGAACGCTGGATGTTCGCCGAGAACGTGTCCGGCCGCCCCAGCCGCTATCCCGGCCACGGCCGCGAGCTGGCGGACGGCTACGACGCCGTCCTCGCGTACTTCGACGCCATGCACGCCGAGGCGACGGAGATCTTCCGCGCGCTCCCGCCGGAGGCGCTCGCGGCGCGCTGCACCACGCCCGGCGGCGCGCCGCTCCCCGCGTGGAAGTGGCTGCGCGCCATGGTGGAGCACGAGATCCACCACCGCGGCCAGATCTACCTAATGCTGGGGATGATCGGCGTCCCCACGCCCCCGCTCTACGGCCTCACCTCCGAAGAGGTGAAAGAGCGCTCGCTGCAGGGCTGAAGCAGAGACGGGCGCGGAGGAAACGAGAGAGGACGGGGATGACGATTGCATCCGCGTCCTTATAGTTATTCCGGAGTTATCCACGGGCTGCGAGGAGAGTCCCTCCACGTGTTGCTCCCCGCAGCAGCATGTGGGTAACTCCGCCGAAGACTACTTTCTTCGCACACACGCACCGTCGCGCCACGAATCACGCGTCCGTTCGGCGACGAATAGAGAGAGACGTACGGGCGCGGCGGTGTGCTTCGGTCCAGAAACGAATACTCTGGATGCTGACCCGATCCTTGAGGTCTCGC
>DATABT010000310.1:0-6073 GCA_036259455.1 Longimicrobium sp.
TCGTGCCCGCCGCCCAGCCCGGCGCCGCGGTGGCGGCCCACCGCGTCGATCTCGTCGATGAAGATGATGCAGGGAGCGTGGCTCTTGCCCTGCTCGAACAGGTCGCGCACGCGGCTGGCGCCCACGCCCACGAACATCTCCACGAAGTCCGAGCCGCTCATGCTGAAGAACGGCCGCCCCGCCTCGCCGGCCACGGCGCGCGCCAGCAGCGTCTTGCCGGTGCCCGGAGGCCCGACCAGCAGCGCGCCCTTGGGAATGCGCCCGCCCAGCCGGCCGAACTTCTTGGGGTCCTTGAGGAACTCCACGATCTCCTGCAGCTCGGCCTTGGCCTCTTCCGCGCCCGCGACGTCGTCGAACGTCACCTTGGGCGTGTCGCCGGTAAGGAGGCGCGCCTTGCTCTTGCCGAACTGGAAGGCCTTGTTGCCGCTGGCCTGCATCTGCCGGAAGAAGAAGATCCACAGGCCGATGATGAGCAGCCACGGCAGCGCGCGCACGAAGATCTCGCCAAAGCCGATCTGCGGCTCGCGGGCCTTGATGCGCACGCCGGCCGCCTCCAGCTGCCTGATCATCTCCTCCGAGTCCTTCACCGGCGCGCGCGTGCGGAAGGCGTGCACGGTCAGCTTGCGCTGCTCGTTGCGCCACGGCGCCTTTACGCGCCCCTCCAGCTGCACGCCGTCGATGACGGTGACCTCCTGCACGTTGCCGGACGTCACCTGCTGGCGGAACTCGGAGTAGTCGATGTCGCGCACCGGCTGCGTGCGGCTGCTGGTGACCTGGACGGCCAGGATGCTCACCATCACCAGCAGCAGCCAGAACCCGGCGGTGCGGGTCACCTTCCCCATGCGCGGCGGCTGGGGCTTGGGCGTGCCCTTTTCTTCGTCTGCCATGGACTGCGTTCCCTCTGCCCGCGGACTGGGGGGCCCGCGTCAAAAATGCGTCGAACCGGAACGGCCGGTCAGGGCTCGATCACGCCCACGAACGGCAGGTTGCGGTACTTCTCCGAATGGTCCAGCCCATATCCGATCACGAACTCCTGCGGGCAGTCGAAGCCCACCCAGCGCGCCTCCTTCACCATCTCCCGGGCGATGTGCTTGTGCAGCAGCGCGCAGATCTCCAGGCTCCTGGGGTTCCGCTTCTCCAGCATGGGGATGAGCCGGTTGAGCGTGGTCCCGCTGTCCACGATGTCCTCCACCAGCACCACGTGCTTGCCTTCGATGCTGGCCTGCCGGGCGTACAGCAGCTGCACCTCGCCGCTGCTTTCCGTGCCGGTGCCGTAGCTGGAGACGATGAGGAAGTCGACCTCGATGGGGCGCCGGATCTCGCGGACCAGGTCGCTCAGAAAGATGAACGAGCCCTTGAGCAGGCCCAGCACCAGGATGTCTTCGCCCTCGGGAATGTCGCGGACGATCTGCTCGCCCAGCTCGGCCACGCGCGCGGCGATCTGCTCTTCGCTGAAGAGCACCTTGCTGATGTGCTTGCCGCCCGTGCGGGCGAGGGTCTCTGCGGTGGTCGGCATCAAACGACGGACAGGGTGATGGACGGCTCTCCGGGCGCGGGGGCGCATCCCTCCGCGCGCGCCACGCCGGGCACCCAGAGCACGGCGCCGGCGGCATCCGCCAGCACGGGGAGCGTGTCGCGCTTTCGCAGCGGCACGCGCGCCTCGGCCAGCAGCTTCTTGAGCGGGCGGGCGCCCGCGCGGGTGCGCACCCGGTCTCCCGGCAGGCGGCCCCGCAGCGTGAGCGGAAAGCGCGCGCGGTCGATGGCCATCCGCATCGTCCGCTCGTCGTCCACCCCGCCGCCGTCTTCCCCTGTCCGCCAGCGGGCGGTCCACTCCGCGCCGCCGACGCGGAACCGTGCCTCGCCCGTCTGCGCGCGCGCGATCACCAGGGGCTCGTCCGGCGGCGTTCCGGGCGCCGCGCCGGGGCAGCGCTCCAGGCGCGCCAGGCCGAACTCGGTGGTGATGCGCACGCCCCCGGGGAGCGTGCAGGTCCTTCCGCTGGGTGCATGGCTGATAAACTGAAGCGCGAGGCGGGTTCCCGCCCGGTCCGGCCGGGCACCCACCCTGCGCAGCGCCGCCCGCAGCACCCGCGCGGCAACCCGCCAATCATAAACCGCAAAACGTTCCCGGACAAGCACAAGCGCCCCATCCTCCTCCCGGAGCACCTCCGCGAGCACCGGCGCCAGCACCGCGTCCCACGCCGCCTCGTCCTCCCGCGCCAGCTCCGCCAGCCGCGCCAGGCTGCGCCGCGCCCCCGGCGCCAGGTGCCGCTCGATGGACGGAAGCAGCCGCAAACGGATGCGGTTGCGCGCCGGATCGGCGAGCGCGTTGGTGGGATCGTCCCGCCACGCCAGCCCCGCCCGCCGCGCGTACCGCACGATCTCCGCGCGCCAGAAGGAAAGCATCGGGCGGATGAGTCCCGTCTCCGGATCGATCGGCGGAATCCCCGCCAGTCCGGGGAGTCCGGTGCCGCGCAGCACGCGAAAGAGCACGGTCTCGGCCTGGTCGTCCGCGTGGTGCGCCGTGGCGAGAAACGCCGCGCCGCACTCCGCCTGCGCGCGGCGCAGGAAGGCATATCGCGCGTCCCTCGCCTCCTCCTCCGTCCGCGGCGCCGTCTCCGCGCGCCCCTCGACCAGCGGCACGCCCCACGCGCCGCACAGGCCCCGCACCCAGGCCGCGTCGCGCCCGCTCCCGGCGCGCATCGCGTGGTCGAAGTGCGCCGCCGTCACCCGCGGCCCGCCCTCGCCCACAGCGAAGCGCAGCAGGTGGAGGAGCGATACGGAATCGCATCCCCCCGACACCGCCACCAGCACGTGCGCGTCCGCCCCCACGCCCAGCGCATCCAGGCTGCGGCGGAAACGGCCGGCGAACGTGGGGCGCTGCGGGGGTGCGGGCATGGGGGACGGGGTGGATGATGATCGAGGGAGGGCCGAAATCGGCGCGGCGTGGAGAGCCCGCGCGAACGCCCCCTCCCGCTCGTCACCTCACGACCTCTCCCCCAAAAAACGGGGGAGGTTGGGCACGGGGCGGAGGTCGTGCAGCGTGGCGTGCTCCGTGACGGGCGGTCGAAACCGCGGCTGGCACACCACGAAGTCCGCCTTCGCGGACTGCGTACGGCGTCCCCGCGGGACCGAGCTCCCTTCCCCCACGCAGTTGGGGGGGGGAAGGGCCGGGGATGGGGGCGCTCGCCCGGGCACCCCACCTGCCACCGCGCTGGATCTCGCCCTCCCCGCCAACAAAATCGCCGCCCGGGCGGGCGGCGAGCAATGGGTGGGCGACTCAGCCGCTGCCGGTCTGGTGCCCCGGCGTGCGGCCGTTGCCTCCCTGTCCGCCGGACCGGCCGTTGCCGGCGCCGCGGCCGGCGGGATGGCCGATCCCATCCACCGGCGGGCGCTTGCCGGGGTTCACCGTGAGCTGGCAGTGCACGCCGCGCACGCCGTCCACGTCCCAGGTGTCGTCGGTGGCGTAGCGCACCTCGTGGTAGTCGGGCAGCTCGCCCCTGAGCGTCACCACGCCGTCCTTCACCTCCACGGTGATGGCCTCGGCGTCCACCCAGGTGTCGTAGAACAGCGCGTCCTCCACGTCCTTGCGCACCTCGTCGTCGGGGCGGCGGCGCGTGCGCAGGCGGTGGTGGTACGGGCCCAGGCCGTAGCGCGCGGGGCCGTACACCGGGCCGCTCTCCCACTCGGCGCCACCGAAGTCGTCGCGCCCGCCGTCCCAGGGCTCCACGCCGCGGCCGTACTCCGCCTCCGCGCCGCCGCCTCCGAACCCCGTGTGCGGGCGAAAGTCGCCGCCGTACGGGCCGCCGCGAGGGCCATGGCCGAAGTCGCGAGCGTAGGGGGGCCACGCGGCGGGCCGCCCGCGGTCCTGGTCGTAGCGCGGCATCCCAATCCTCCCAGTCGGTGAGCGCTGAACGGACAGGCGGGCGGCGGACGATCCCTCATCCACCCGTCCCGCAAGGCGCCGTCAGGGCCGCAACAACCGTTCCAGCCAGGGCTCCATCTCCTCCGCCGGCGGGCCGGGGGGGAGCGGACGGCCGGCACGCTCGTGAAGGACGCGCGCCAGCCGGTCGGGGCGGTCGGTGATGATGCCGTCCACGCCCCACTCCAGCAGCCGCCGCATGTCCGCCTCGTCGTCCACCGTCCAGACGTGGATGGCCACGTTGTGCGCGTGCGCCTCGCGCACCCAGCGGCGGTCGAGCACCTGCCGGCCGCCGTGGCGCTCCGGCATCTGGAAGGCGTCCACGGGCGGGCGGTAGAAGCGCGCGGTCCCCGTCAGGTGCAGCGCGTAAAAGGCGTACAGGTCCTGCGCGCCCGCGCTCGTCGGCCCCGGATAGTCGTGAAAGAGCGAACGGTTGCGGCTGTCCCCCGCGGCCACGAGAACGCGGTGCTCGGCGCCGAGGTCGCGGATCGTCCGCTGGACGGCCTGCTGCGCGCGCCTGTCCTTGATCTCCACGTTCACCCGCGCGTCGGGCAGCGCCTCCAGCACCTCGCGCAGCGTGGAGATGTGGACGCCGCGCCCGCGAAACGGATGCGTCGTGCCGCCGTCGGGGGTAAAGTGGTAGCCCGCGTCCAGCCGCCGCAATTCATCCACCGTGAGGTCGGCGACGCGGCCGCGCCCGTCCGTGGTCCGGTCGACGGTGGCGTCGTGAATGACCACGCAGTCGCCGTCACGGGTGGGCTGGACGTCGATCTCCAGCAGGTCGGCGCGCCACCAGTCCAGGGCGCGCCGGAACGCAAAGAGGGTGCTTTCGGGGGCGAGGTGCGATCCGCCGCGATGGGCGATCAGCAGGGGGGCGCCGGCCAGGTAGCGGTGGCCGGGGCGGCCGCCGCCGCCGAGGGGAAGGCCGAAGAGGCGCACGGGCGCGCGCCGGGGGTCAGGCCGCGGCTTCCAGCCGCTCCTGCTCGGCCGGGGTCAGGCGGTACAGGCGGTAGAGCACGAGGTCGATCAGGCGCGCCGTCATGTGCCGCGCCCACACCAGCTTCTGCGAGTCGGCGCCGGCCCCCAGCTCGGACGTGGCCTCGCAGTAGCGCTCGCCGAGAAAGACGAGGATCTCCTCCACCGCGTCCGGGTGCGGCCGGGCCGGCGCCAGCGCGTCGGCCGGCACGCGGTCCACCAGCAGCCCCTCGACGAAGGCCAGGAAGCCGGGGAACACCATCTCCGTCAGGTGACCGCCGGGGATGGTTTCCTCGGCGGTGATCTCCTCCCACGAGAGCTCGTTCCAGTACAGGTCCTCGGCCTCACGGCGGATGAAGTCCAGCCGCTCGGCAGACAGGGGCTCCGCGTCCGCCGCCACCACCTGCGCCGGCCGCTCCAGCCCCGCGCAGATGCGCGCGCGCCGCCGTTCCACAAAGGCCTGTGCGGTACCGGAAAGCGCGGCGTTCCTGCTCATGGACAACGAGGCTCCAGGTTGCTGCGAAGGGCTGTTTTCGGCTGGCGGGAGAACATAGACCGGGGTCCGGCGGCCCGCAAGGAAGGGGCTGGGGGACGAGGGGACAAGGGGACAAGGGGACACGGGGTACAGGGAGCTGGGGATCGGACGCGGAGGTTGGGTGGGTGGATCGCAGGCAGGCTCGCCGCCAGAGCGACTGAACTCGCCGCAACGAGATCGGAAAGCCCCGCAAACCACGCGGGGCTTGACCTGCGCGACGGCGGAAACGTGCCGACGGCAGGCGCGAGGTTTACACCCTGTCCCGCTTGCGGGAGAGGGTGCGAGCCTGAGCGAGCGGGTGAGGGCGCGTAAGGCAATTCCCTACGGCGCCTACGGCTTTCCACCACGCGCAATCCCTTTCACCGCACCCGTTTCGGCAGTATATTCCCGGCCTTGCAAGGGGGCACCGTCCGCGGAGGCAGATCCACCGTGAAGAAGCAGAGCAGGTTCATGGCCGGCGCGCTGGTGCTGGTCGGCGTCGTGGGGTACCTGGCCGTCACCGGCATGAAGGACTCCATGATGTACTACTACACGCCCGACGAGCTCACGGCCAAGCTCGCCGCGGACCCCACCGCGCGCGAGCTGGGCGCCAAGGTGGGCGGGCGCGTGGTGCCCGGCTCCGTGCGCTTCGACCAGAGGACGCT
>DATABT010000311.1:0-1662 GCA_036259455.1 Longimicrobium sp.
CCGGGGCGCGGTGCTTTTGCCGGGCCCGGGCGCGGTGGATAGATTGCGCGCGCTGTCCGATCCATCCACCGAAGCCGAATTCCCCATCCGCCGATGCCGCAGCCCGTCGTACAGGTAGATGCGTTCACCGACCGCCCGTTCGCGGGAAATCCGGCCGCCGTGTGCATTCTTCCATCCCCCGCGGACGAGGGGTGGATGAAGAACGTGGCCGCGGAGATGAACCTGTCGGAGACGGCGTTCCTGCATCCGCTGGCGGACGGGTGGAGCCTGCGCTGGCTGACGCCCGCGGTGGAGGTGGACCTGTGCGGGCACGCCACGCTGGCCAGCGCGCACGTGCTGTGGGAGGACGGGCACCTGCCGGCGGACGCGGAGGCGCGCTTCCACACGCGCAGCGGGCTGCTGACCTGCCGGCGCGACGGCGAGTGGATCACGATGGACTTTCCCGCCAAGCCGGAGCGGGAGACGCAGGCGCCGGAGGGGCTGGAGCGCGCGCTCGGCGTGACGCCCAGGTACGTGGGCCGCAGCCGCTTTGACCTGCTGGTGGAGGTGGATTCGGAGGATACCGTCCGCGCGCTGAAGCCGGACATCGGTCTCCTCGCCTCCGTGGACGTGCGCGGGGTGATCGTGACGGCGCGCGCGTCGGACGGCGGCTACGACTTCGTGTCGCGCTTCTTCGCGCCGCGCGCGGGGGTGAACGAGGACCCGGTGACCGGTTCCGCGCACTGCGTGCTGGCGCCGTTCTGGGCCGCGCGCCTGGGCCGGGCCGACTTGACCGGCTACCAGGCCTCGCGCCGCGGCGGCCTGGTGCGGGTGCGCGCGGCCGGCGACCGCGTGGAGCTGGCCGGCCAGGCCGTCACCGTGCTGCGCGGCGAGCTGGTGTACTGATCAACAGGAGCCGATTGATGTCTGGCGATGAGTGGAACCCGCGTCCGCACGACGTGGTGATCGCGGGAGAGACGCGCACCGTGAGCATTCCGGTGGGCCGCTTCGAATCCGTAGAGACGGGCGGACGGATGCGCATCTCCAGCGGCGGCAAGTGGGAGCCACTGGTCGGCTACTCGCGCGCCGTCCGCGTGGGGCCGCACGTATACGTCGCGGGCACCACGGCGACGGACGAGACGGGCGCCGTCATCGGCGAAGGCGACGCGTACACGCAGGCCTTCGTTACGCTGCAGAAGATCCAGGCGGCGCTGCGGACGGCGGGCGCGGACGTGGAGCACGTGGTGCGCACGCGGATGTACGTGACCGACATCTCGCGCTGGGAGGAGATCGGCCGCGCGCACGGCGAGTTCTTTCGCCACGTGCGCCCCGTGGCGACGATGGTGGAGGTGAAGGCGCTGATCGACCCGGCCATGCTGGTGGAGATCGAGGTGGAGGCGTACGTCGCGGGATGACGCGCCGGCGCGCGGTCGCGTGGAGCGAGCCCAACTCCCTCCCCCCGCGCAGTTTGCCGGGGAGGGGGGTCCATGCGCGACGCGACGCTGTAAACCCTGCCTCTGCGAGAGATCCGCGGCTCACGGACCACCAGAATCCTGACATCCCGCCTCCACAGTCCTCCGGAGAGGACAGTCGGGCTCGGCAGCATCCGCGGGATGACGGGCTTTGTCCCCATCGGGTGCGGGACTGAAACAGATGGTTGTATCACCGGCGCACGCTCCGCTC
>DATABT010000312.1:0-3514 GCA_036259455.1 Longimicrobium sp.
GAACGAACCGGATGCCGTACGCCCAAGCTCAAGCAGATCCCGCCGAGACGCAAACGTGTCAGCCAGGCGAGGGATCATTTTCAGTTCATCGCGGATTTCGTTGCACGCACGGAGTCTGCGCCGTGAGCTGTCATTTCGAAGGAGGCGCCCACGAGGACTTGGCTCATGCAGGATCTTGTTACGCCGACTGAGAAATCTACTCACCCGTGCTGGTGATCCGGCCCACGGCTCGGTCCTCGCCCCGCTTCCGTGCGGCGCATCGCAGGGCGGGTCCCGGGACGTGCGGCCAGCCATGAGCGTGGGTGAGCAGATTTCTCAGTCGGCGCAACAAGATCCTGCATGAGGCAAGTCCTCGTGCGCGCCTCCTTCGAAATGACAGCTCACGGCGCGGCCTTCGTGCGTGCAACGAAATCCGCGATGAACCAGAAAAGAAGAGAGGACGCGGATGAAGGGCTCATCACGTCCTCTCTTGCCCCGCGCGTGATGCTTTCGCGGCGTCAGGCCTGGGCCACGCGCGTCAGCTTGGCGTCCACGGACTGTAGCAGCTCGCGGAAGGACTTGGCGAACTTGTCCACGCCCTCGCGCTGCAGCTGGTCCGTCACCTCGTCCAGGTCGATCCCCAGCTCGCGCAGCGCGGCGATGTCGGCCACGGCCTGGTCCACGTCCCCATCCACCGTCGTCTTCGCCACGCCATGGTCGGCGAACGCCTCCACCGTCGCGAGCGGCATGGTGTTGACGGTGTGCGGCCCGATGAGCTCCTCGACGTAGATGACGTCGCGGTAGTCCGGGTTCTTCGTCGACGTGCTGGCCCACAGCGGCCGCTGCACCTGCGCGCCCGCGTCCCGCAGCCGCTCCCACCGCTCGCCTGAGAAGATCTCCTGGAAGCGGCGGTACGCCAGCCTGGCGTTAGCCACGGCCGCCTTGCCGCGCAGCGAGAGCGCGCGCTGCCTGGTGGCCTCGTCCGTGGCGGACTCGGCGATCTTGTTCAGCCGCGCGTCCACCGCGCTGTCAACGCGCGAGACGAAGAAGGAGGCCACGGACGCCACGCGGTCCAGCGGCTGACCCGCCTGGTGCCGCCGCTCCAGCCCGCGCAGGAACGCCTCCATCACCTGCTCGTGGTTCCGCACGGAGAACAGCAGGGTGATGTTCACGTTCAGCCCCTCGCTGAGCAGCTGCTCGATCACGGGGAGGCCGGCTTCCGTCCCCGGCACCTTGATCATCAGGTTGGGGCGGTTGACCGCCTTCCACAGCCGCCGCGCCTCGGCCAGGGTGCCCTCCTGGTCGTGCGCCAGCTCCGGCGAGACCTCCAGCGAGACGAAGCCGTCGGCGCCGCTGCTCTCGTCGTACACGCCGCTGAAGAGGTCGCAGGCGCGGGTGATGTCTTCCACCGCCAGCGCCTCGTACGCCTCGTTGGCGTCGGCCTGGTCCGCGGCCAGCAGGTCGAACGCGTCGTCGTAGTCGTCGCTGTCGCCGATGGCCTGCTCGAAGATGGAGGGGTTGGACGTCACGCCGCGCAGGTCGTAGCGGCGGATCATCTCCTCCAGCTCGCCGTTGTCCAGAATGCCGCGGCGGATGTAGTCCAACCACACGCTCTGCCCCAGCGCGTGCAGCTCGTGCAGGGCGGAGCGGTCGGGCTCCACGGCGTCGGTCGGGTGTTTCGTCTCGGGATCCATCGTCTGTATCCTCCCCCGCAGGTGAAGTGCGTGAGTGCGTCGGTGCGTCAGTGCGGAAGTAGAAAGATGGTGATGCGGATGCTCCCGGTCCCATCCACCGAACCCACTCCCGCACCCACGCACTTCCGCGCTTACGAACTCTTCTCGTCCGTCCCGTGCGCTGTCGGTCCCGCGCCGGCGCGGCCCGTCTCCGACTGCCCGTCGCCCATCCCCAGCAGCTGCTTGGCCTTTGCGCACACGTTGTCGGCGCTCAGCCCCAGCTCCTGGAACACGCGCCTGGCGGGCGCCGACGCGCCGAAGCGGCTGATGCCGATCACCTCGCCCTCGCTCCCCACCCAGCGGTGCCACCCCATGGGGTGCGCCGCCTCGATGCTCACGCGGGCGGTGACGGCCGGCGGCAGCACCTGGTCGCGGTACTCCCGCGATTGCTGCGAAAACAGGGCCCAGCTGGGCATGCTCACCACGCGGGCCCGCACGCCGTCCGCGGCCAGCGCGTCGCGCGCCTCCAGCGCCAGGGCCACCTCGGAGCCGGTCGCGATCAGGATCACCTGCGGGTCGCCGCCCTCCGCGTCCGCCAGCACGTACGCGCCGCGCCGCAGCCCCGACGCCGGCCCCAGCACGTCGCGATCCAGGTGCGGCAGCGCCTGGCGAGTGAGGGAGAGGAAGACGGGCCCCTCCATGTGCGTCATGGCGAAGCGCCACGCCTCCGCCGTCTCGTTGGCGTCTGCCGGGCGCAGGTCGATGAGTCCCGGAATGGCGCGCAGCGAGGGCAGCTGCTCGATGGGCTGGTGCGTGGGCCCGTCCTCGCCCAGCCCCACGGAGTCATGCGTGAAGACGTAGATGGTCGGCTGCTCCATCAGCGCGGCCAGGCGGATGGGCGGGCGCATGTACTCGCTGAAGATCAGAAAGGTGCCGCCGAACACGCGCACCCCGCCGTGCAGCGTCATCCCGTTCATCACCGAGCCCATGGCGTGCTCGCGAACGCCGAAGTGCAGAATGCGCCCCGTGTAGTCGTCCGGCCCGAAGTCCCCGCCGCCGTCGATGCTGGTGTTGTTGGATCCCGCCAGGTCCGCCGACCCGCCGATCAGCCAGGGCACCCGCTTCGCGATGGCGCTGATCGCCTTCCCCGACGCGGCGCGCGTGGCGATGGACTTGTCGTCCTTGCTCCACGTGGGCAGGTCCGCGTCCCACCCGGCGGGAAGGGTGCGGCTGAGCGCGTCGTCCAGCTCCCGCGCCGCGGGCCCGTGCTCCGCGCGGAACGCCTCCATTCGCCGGTTCCACTCCGCCTGCGCCTGCGCGCCGCGCTCGCCGGACGCGCGCATGTGCGCCAGCGCCTCGTCGGGGACAAAGAAGGGCTCCAGCGAGGGCCAGCCGAGGTTCTGCTTGGTGAGCCGGATCTCCTCCTCGCCCAGCGCCTCGCCGTGCGCCTTCTCCGAGCCCGCCTTGTTGGGCGAGCCGTAGCCGATGATGGTCCTGACGGTGATCATCGACGGGCGCGGGTCGGCCTGCGCGGCGCGGATGGCGGCGTCGATGACCTCCAGGTCGTTGCCGTCCTCCACCGTCAGCGTGTGCCAGCCGTACGCCTCGAACCGCTTCGCCACGTCCTCGGTGAAGGCCAGGTCGGTGGAGCCCTCGATGGTGATCTTGTTGTCGTCCCAGAAGTAGATGAGCTTGCCGAGCCTCAGGTGCCCCGCCAGCGACGCCGCTTCGGACGCCACGCCCTCCATCAGGTCGCCGTCGGAGCAGATGGCGTAGACGTAGTGGTCGATGACCTCGTGCCCCGGGCGGTTGTACCGCGCGGCCAGGTGCGCCTCGGCCATGGCCATCCCCACGCCGGTGGC
>DATABT010000313.1:0-4622 GCA_036259455.1 Longimicrobium sp.
CGCGCCGTCTACCAGCACTTCGCGGGGACCACGGCCGGCGCGGCAACGGCGACGGGGGGAGACTCGGCGGTGCGGAGAGACTCGGCGGTGCGGCCCTGAGGAGCGGGCCCTCTCCCCCGACCCCGGGGGAGGGGTGTGCGCGCGGCAGAGTCAGTGACGCGCGCCCGGATTCTCCCCTCTCCGCGAGGAACGAGCGGGGAGGGGCCTCACGCCCGGCGTGCGGCAGGATCCGGCCGGAGCGGAACCGAAGCTCAAACCTCCTCCGGGATTCTCGGGGGGGAAGGTGCGAGCCCGGGCGGGCGGAGGGGGCGCTCGCGGATGCGATGCCGCGGCCGCGGCACATCAGGTGAAGCGAGGTAGTGCGGTGATTCTTACGGGCAGGGTACCATTGATCGACATCAACGGCGAGCGAGGGGACAGTATGCCGTTCGACAGGATAGAAGACGCGATCGCGGACATCCGCGCGGGCCGCATGGTCATCGTGGCGGACGACGAGGACCGCGAGAACGAGGGCGACCTTGTGTGCGCGGCGTCGGCCGTTACGCCGGAGATCATCAACTTCATGGCGAAGGAAGGGCGCGGGCTCATCTGCCTTGCCCTGACGGCGGAGCGCGCGGACGAGCTGGACCTGCGCCCCATGAGCGAGAACAACACCGAGGCGCTCAGCACCGCCTTTACCGTCAGCGTCGACGCCGCGGCCCGGTTCGGCGTGACCACCGGCATCAGCGCCTGGGACCGCGCCAAGACCATCGAGGTCTGCCTGGACCCCGCATCCAGGCCGTCGGACCTGCGCCGCCCGGGCCACGTGTTTCCCCTGCGCGCCCGCGCCGGCGGCGTGCTGCGCCGCGTGGGGCAGACGGAGGCGTCGGTGGACCTCGCGCGCCTGGCCGGCCTGCCGCCGGCGGGCGTGATCTGCGAGATCCTGAACGACGACGGGACCATGGCGCGCCGCCCGCAGCTGGAGGAGTTCGCGGCCAGACACGGGCTCAAGTTCGTCACCGTGGCGCAGATCGTCGCCTACCGCCTGCAGCGCGAGCGGCTGGTGCACCGCGAGGCGGAGGCCGTCATCCCCACGCCCTTCGGCGACTGGCGCATCATCGCCTACCGGAACGACGTGGACCCGCACGAGCACGTCGCCCTGATCAAGGGCGAGGTGGAGGGCGTGCCCGACGTGATGGTGCGCATGCACTCCGAGTGCCTTACCGGCGACGTCTTTCACTCCCTGCGCTGCGACTGCGGCGAGCAGCTGGACGCCGCCATGGCGCAGATCGAGCGCGAGGGGCGCGGCGTGATCGTGTACCTGCGGCAGGAGGGGCGGGGGATCGGGCTGGTGCACAAGCTGCGCGCGTACAACCTGCAGGACCAGGGGATGGACACCGTGGAGGCCAACGAGGCCCTGGGCTTCAGCCCCGACCTGCGCGACTACGGCATCGGGGCGCAGATCCTGCTCGACCTGGGGCTCTCGTCCGTGCGCATCCTCACCAACAACCCCAAGAAGATCGTGGGGATGGACGGATACGGCCTCTCCGTCGCGGCGCAGGTTCCGCTGGCGGTGGAGCCAAACCCGCACAACACCGGGTATCTGCGCACCAAGCGCGAGCGGATGGGGCACCTGCTGCCCAGCTGACGAGTGCGAAAGTGCGGGAGTGCGAAAGTGGAGATGATCAGGGTGCCGCGGGCCCGGGCACTGGGAACTGGGAACCAGGCACTGGGAACTTTCTCTTGATCGAACATCACGGACAGATTCGCGGCGAGGGCAAGCGCTTCGGCATCGTGGTCGCCCGCTTCAACGACCTCATCACCCGCCAGCTGCTGGCCGGCGCGCGCGACTGCCTGCTGCAGCACGGGGTGGCGGACGAGGCCATCGAGGCCGTCTGGGTGCCGGGCGCGTGGGAGATCGCCGGGCCGCTGCGCATGCTGGCGCGGAGCGGGCGGTTCGACGCGGTGATCGCGCTGGGGTGCGTCATCCGCGGCGCCACGCCGCACTTCGACTACGTGGCGGGCGCGGCGGCCAACGGCGTGGCGGCCGTGGGCGCGGCGGCCGACGTCCCCGTGGTCTTCGGGGTGCTGACGACGGAAACCATCGAGCAGGCCATCGAGCGCGCGGGGACCAAGGCCGGCAACAAGGGATGGGACGCGGCCATGGTGGCCATGGAGATGAGCGACCTGTACGCGCGCCTGGGCCGCGAGGGGCAGTCGTGAAGAACCGGAGCCGCGCCCGCGGGTGGGCGCTCCAGGCGCTGTACGCGTGGGAGCAGCGCGGGGCGGAGGCGGAGATGGGGATGCCGGTGCTGCAGGAGCTGTTCGCCAACCTGCGCGTGTCGCCGACGAACCGCCCCTACGCGGAGATCCTCGTCCGCCTGGTCGCCACCAACCTGCAGAAGATCGACCGGACCATCGAGGAGTCGCTCACCAACTGGCGGCTGGAGCGCCTGGCCGTCGTGGACCGCGCCATCCTGCGCCTGGGCACGGCGGAGATGATGTTCGTGGACGACGTCCCGCCGCGCATGGTGATCCGCGAGTCGGTGCAGCTGGCGGAGAAGTACGGCACGTCCGACAGTCCCCGCTTCGTCAACGGCGTGCTGGACGCGGTGATGCGGCGCGTGGCCCCGGGGGAGGCCGCGGGGGCGTGAAGATCCTCGTCCTCAACTGGCAGGACCTCGCCAACCCGCAGTCCGGCGGCGCCGAGATCCACCTGCACGAGATCTTTGGCCGGCTGGCGGAGCGGGGGCACGAGGTCACCCTCCTCTGCTCCGGCTGGCCCGGCGCGCGCCCGCGCGCCGAGAGCGGCGGCATGGAGATCCACCGCACGGGCGGCCGCAACACCTTCTCCCTGGCCGCGCCCGCCTACTACCGCCGCCACCTGGCCTCGCGCCCGTGGGACGTGGTGGTGGAGGACCTGAACAAGGTTCCGCTCTTTGCGCCGTACTGGATCAAGCGCCCGCTCGTCCTTCTGGTCCACCACCTGTTCGGCGCGACGGCGTTCCGCGAGGCGTCGGCGCCCTTTGCCGCGGCCACCTGGCTGCTGGAGCGCCCCATCCCCCTCGCCTACCGTGGCGTCCCGGCCGAGGCCGTGAGCGAGAGCACGGCCGACGACCTGGCCGCGCGCGGGCTGCGCAGGGACGACATCCGCGTGATCCACAACGGCGTGGACCTGCGCTACTTTTCCCCCGGGCCGCGCGTGGGACGCTTTCCCGACCCCACCTTTCTGTACGTCGGCCGGCTGAAGCGCTACAAGCGCATCGACCTGGCCGTGGAGGCCGTGGCGCACCTGCGCGCGCGGGGGACGGACGTGCACCTGCGCATCGCCGGGCGCGGGGCCGAGGAGCCGCGGCTGCGCGCGCAGGTGGAGCGGCTGAAGCTGGCGGACCGGGTGGCGTTCGACGGATTCGTGACGGAAGAGCGCAAGCGCGAGCTGCTGCGCGCCTGCTGGGGCACGGTGCTTCCGTCGCCAAAGGAGGGGTGGGGCATCACCAACATCGAGGCCGCCGCCTGCGGCACCCCCGCCGTCGCGGCGGACTCGCCCGGCCTGCGCGAGTCGGTGGTGCACGGCCGGACGGGCCTCCTGGTCCCCTACGGCGACGCGGCCGCGCTGGCGGACGCGCTCGGCTCCCTGGCCGCGGACCCGCCGCGCGTGGCCGCGCTGGGCGCGGCGGCGCGCACGTTCGCGGAGGGCTTCTCGTGGGAGCGCGCGGCGGAGCGGACGGAGGCGCACCTGGCGGAGGTGGCGGGGCGGACGGCCGAATGACGGCGCGGGGGGAGAGCTCCGACTCCGCTCCAGCGCGTTCGGCGCGCCGGGCCGGGCACCATCCCCATCGAACCGGGAAGGTGGCCATCCGCGTTTCCGCTCGCCGAGGGGCGGAACCCGGGGCGGAACCGCGGGGGCGCAGCCGGCCGGATCGCCGCCGGCCGCTGTGGCGGCCGGGTCAGCCCGACGCGCCCGCGGCGAGCACGCCGGCCACAAGCCCCAGGACGCTTGCGACGATGCCGGGTCTGGTGCCCAGGCGAACCTCGCCAAAGGTGGCGCCGACCGGCTCGCGGTCCAGGTGGCTCCACAGCAGATCGCCGCGCACGCCGACGGAAACCCAGTCGGTCAGCCCGATCGCCACGTCGCCGGTGAAGCCCACCGCGGGGATGTTGGTGGCCGTGGGCGCCCACTCGCGCCGCCTCGCGGCCAGTCCGCCCGCCGCGTCGACGGCGGCGTAGCGGCTGATCCAGCGGCGGTACCGTGCCTTGGCGGCGGCGCGAACGCCGTTGCCGTCCATCCCCAGCACCACCGTGGCGCCCACCGCGTGCGCGGGGCCGCGGTTCACCAGCGCGCCAAACTCCCATTCGTACGGCGATTCCAGGTCGCTGAAGCGCTGGATGCGGGGGGAGTAGGAGAAGTTCGCGACCAGCACCTTCTGGCAGGAGGGCTGGGGCCGCCCCACGGCGCAGAACCGGCGTGGCTCGTATCCCATGTCCCACTCGACAAGGTTCCACGTCACGGACCCCTCGGACTGGCCGCCGGTGCCGGGAACGTAGTTCAGAGTGGCGATCGGGAACGCGGCGCAGGCGGGCTCCGGGCGCCCCGCGAAGCACCACGGCCGCTCTTCCTGCGCGTTCGCGGGGACCGCGCTCAG
>DATABT010000314.1:0-6626 GCA_036259455.1 Longimicrobium sp.
GGGGAGGGGGCGCTCGCCCGAGCACCGCACCATCGAACCGGGCCGGACCTCGAACCGAATCCGGAAAAAGAGACGTGACGTTGATTTCCTGAGGGAGGCGCCGCGCCCCACCTCATCCCACTCGCCGAGGCCGGGCGCCGACCGAAGGATCTCGCCCGCGGAACCGGGAGGCGGCTCCCTGCCACGGACCCATCCTCCCAGATGGGGGCGAGGAGATCCTTCGGTCGCGCCCATGGAACAGTGCCCGGGCTTGTTTCAAGTGGGCGCTCCCTCAGGAAATCAACTGACTCTCTCTGCTGATTCGGTATCACTCCCTCCCCCGCGCAGTTTGCGGGGGAGGGTCGGGGAGGGGGCGCTCGCCCGCGCACCACACTCGCCACCGCACCCAAAGCACGGTCGAAGTCTATCCCCCTCCCGCGCAGGCACGGTTCAGTCACCGTCGAACCGGGCCGGACTCGAACCGAATCCGGAAAAAGAGACGTGACGTTGATTTCCTGAGGGAGGCGCCGCGCCACACCTCATCCCACTCGCCGAGGCCGCCCGCCGACCGAAGGATCTCGCCCGCGGAACCGGGAGGCCGCTCCTTGCCACGGACCCATCCTCCCAGATGGGAGCGAGGAGATCCTTCGGTCGCGCCCATGGAACAGTGCCCGGGCTTGTTTCACGTGGGCGCTCCCTCAGGAAATCAACTGATTGCCCATTCCGTATTACTCCCGGTGAGGGACGGTCCGAAGCGCGATTACGCGCGGGCTCGCCGTCACGAGCGGGGCTTCGGCTCGAACAGCTCCACCACGTTGCCGGAGGGATCCTCCACGAGGATCTGAGCGCCGCCCTGGCCCTGCGCCAGGTCGCCGCGGAACCGCGCCCCCGCCGCTCGAAGGGGACGGAGGAACGCGTCCAGGTCCTCGACCTCCAGCTGGAACCGGTTCCAGCCGCCAGGCGCCGGCGACCCCCCGGCCCGTCCGGCTCCCCCCGCGCCCGGCGCGTTCAGGTACAGGCGCAGGTCGCCCCGCGACAGCGCCGCGAACCCTGGCGCGGGGTGCATCTCCACTTCGAAGCCCAGCAGACCCTGGTAGAACGCGATCGCTCGCTCCACGTCATTGACGATGTAGCGGATGGCGGCCATGACACCCTCTCTTCCGGAGACTTGTAGAACGGTAGCGTATCACATCCTATATCGAACGCTACCGTTTTACAAGTGGGAGTGGGCCACTTATGATGAAGGACATGGACCCCCGCATCCGCCGCACCCGGGACGCCGTGCTTCCGGCAGCGCTGTTCGTGCTGGCGGAGCGCGGCTTCGCGGAATTCACGATGGAAGGGGTCGCGGAGGCGGCGGGGGTCGCCAAGAGCACCGTCTACCGCTACTGGCCGACGAAGCTCGCCCTGCTGCGCGATGCGCTGGAGGGGCTGAATCGCCAGCCGGACGTGGAGGTGGAGGGGGGACCGGCTCGCATGCGGGTGGAACGGCTGCTTGTGCACCTCGCGGCGGCACTTTCCGATTCCGTTCTTTCCGCGTGCATTCCCGCGCTCATCGAGGCCGCGGAGCACCATGCCGAGGTTGCCGGGTTCCTGCACCAGTACAGTGACCGCCGCCGCTCGGCGTTGACGGCCGTCATCCGGAAAGGCATCGAAGACGGCGAGTTCCCCGCGCACCTGGACCCGGAGATGGCGGCCCTGGCGCTCTCCGGGCCCATCTTCTACCGGCGGACCATGACGGCGAACCCTCTGCCGGCCGCCGACGTCCCCCGCCTCGTGCGGCAGGTGCTGGGCCCGGCGTAGGCCCTCACCCCATTCAGGCCGACGCAACGAAACTCGCCCCGGGGCACCACGGGCTGAAGCCCGCGGCTAGTGAGGCCATGAGCCCCGCCGGGGCTCGCGGAGCTCGCGCGCCGGGGCTTCAACCGCGAAACAGCATCACGCGGAGGCGATCGCGAGGAGGGCTTCCGGCGTCAGCTTTTCACCCGCCTGCACTGCGCGGAAATACAGCGCGGCGTTGTTCACCAGCACGATACGCTGGAAACCGAGCCCTTCCAGCAGCTCCGCTGCCTTTGCGTCCACCGCCGCCGCCAGCATGCCGCGATGGGCGAAGCCGTCGAGCCCCGCCAGCCAGACCACGTCGGCCCACACGTCCGCCACGAACGCGTCGGTCTTGTACTTGGGCGTCTGCGCCTTGATCTCGATCGCGGTCAGCGACTCGGGATACCCGGAGTTGATCACCCAGTCCAACCGGCCGCCCTGCGCCGGGATCTCGCGGCGAAAGTCGTACACGGTATGCTTCTCGTTGTCCAGCCAGGCAACGAAATCGATCTGGATCCAGTACTCCCATCCTCCTTCCACGTACGCGATCGGCTCCAGGAATCGGGCCTCCATCCAGGCCGCGAGGTCGTGTCTCAGCAGGTCCAGGTCATAGGGTTCCATGATTTCCCCTTCGCGCGGGTGATCGAGTGAACCGCCTGCACCCGGAACGGGGCACCGGCACCTGACGTGCTCCCGCACTCCCGCACTTCCCCGAACCCGGCAGTTGGCCGAAAGCCTCGTCCACGCTATCTTGTTGCTCCAGACGTTCCTTCCGAAGAAACTCGGCACTGCTCTACCTGGAGCCGAATGCTTTCCCTGGACGACAAGCAGCGCCGTGAGCTGTGGGGGCTGGGGCTCTTCGCCCTGGCGCTCCTCCTCGCGCTCAGCCTGGTCCCGCTCGCCGCGTTCGGCGAGGGCGCGACGCGCATGTTCGCGTCGCAGAACATCGTCGGGGTGGCGGGGGCGGCGCTCAGCGCGGCCCTCACCGGCTTCATGGGCGTGGCCGCCGTGGCGCTGCCGGTGCTGGCCGCGCTCTGGGGCGCCTTCTCCTTCCGCAAGATGGACGCGGGGACGGCCCTCCGCTGGACCATCCTCCTGGCCGGCCTCATCGTCCTGGTCCCCTCCGCGATCTCGGTCCTGGGCGGCACAGCGGGCGATCCCACGCCGGCTGCCGGGTGGCTGGGCGCGGCGGTGGCGGTGCTGCTGGTCTCCGCGCTCAGCGCCGTGGGCGGCGCGGTGGTCATCTTCTTTCTCTTCGCCGCGCTCTGCGTGGCGACGGTGGGGTGGAACCCGCTGCGGACGGCCTTCCACGGCGGCCGCTTCGCCATGTCGCAGGCGCGGCAGGCGGCCACGTCGCTTCCCAGGCCGGCCATCACCCTCCCCAGCCCGCTCAAGCTGCTGCCCAGGCACGCCGTCGCCGGCGAGCCGCTGCCGGTGACGCCGGAAGACGACGTGGAGGACGCGGAGTACGAGTTCGAGGACGAGGGCTACTGGGGCGCGCCGGACGAGGCGGTGGATGCGGACGCCACGCGGCTGGATTCCGCCGCCCCGCCCGTGACGCCCGCCGCGCCGTCCGCGAAGGCCGCACCGGAGGCGAAGAAGTCGCCGCAGAAGCCCGTTGCGCGCGGGATGAAGGCGGAGCAGGTGGAGCTGCTGCCGGAGGACAGCGGCGACCCGTTCTCCACCGACCTTCCGACGACGGGCCTGCTGGTGGCGCCGCCGCCGCGGGACGAGGCGCGCAACCGGCAGGAGCTGGACAAGCTGGGGCAGGTGCTGATCGACAAGCTCGCGACCTTCAAGATCGACGGGCAGATCGTCGGGATGACGACGGGGCCGGTGGTCACGCAGTTCGAGATCAGCCCCGCGCCGGGGGTGAAGGTGGCCCGCATCGCCAACCTGGAGGCGGACCTGGCGCTGGCCCTGCGCGCGCCCTCCGTCCGCATCGTGGCGCCCATCCCCGGCAAGGGCGCCGTGGGCGTGGAGGTGCCCAACCCGGTGCCGGAGATGGTCTACTTTCGCGAGACCATCGAATCCTCCGCCTTCCGGACGACGAAGGCCGCGCTGCCGCTGGCGCTGGGCAAGGACATCTCCGGGCGCTCCGCCGTCGCCGACCTGGCCAGGATGCCGCACCTGCTGATCGCGGGCGCCACCGGCTCGGGCAAGTCGGTGTGCGTCAACACCATCATCACCTCCCTCATCTTCCGCCACACCCCGCGCACGCTGCGGTTCCTGATGGTGGACCCCAAGATGGTGGAGCTGTCGATGTACAACGACCTCCCCCACCTGCGGCACCCCGTCGTCACCGACAACAACGACGCCGCGGCCGTGCTCAAGTGGGCGGTGCTGGAGATGGAGCGCCGCTACGCGCTCCTGTCCGTGAACGGCGTGCGCAACCTGCAGGACTTCAACAAGCGCCTGGAGCAGGGCGTGGTGATGCGCGCCAGCGAGGCCGAGGGCGACGAGGGCGATCCGGACCGCTGGCTGTACAGGGGGGGCGAGCTTCCGTACATCGTCGTGATCATCGACGAGCTGGCGGACCTGATGATGACCGTGCAGGGCGACGTGGAAAAGCCGCTGGCGCTGCTGGCGCAGAAGGCGCGCGCCATCGGCATCCACCTCATCCTGGCCACGCAGCGCCCGTCGGTGAACGTCATTACCGGGCTCATCAAGGCCAACTTCCCCAGCCGCATTGCCTTCCGCGTGTCGAGCAAGGTGGATTCGCGGACCATCCTGGACCAGAACGGGGCCGACGCGCTGCTGGGCAACGGCGACATGCTGATGCTGCCGCCCGCCAGCAGCGAGCCCGTGCGCATTCAGGGCGCGTACCTCTCGACGGAAGAGACCGAGAAGCTGATGGACTGGTACCGCGAGCAGGCCCGCCTGCGCCGCGAGGAGGCCCTCGAGCGCGGTCTGGACCCCGCCGCCAGCACCGAAGCCAACATCCTGGACGAGGTGCGCGCGCAGGAAGACACGGGCGAGCTGGAGGCCGACGAGGAGCCGGGCGAGCGCGACAAGCTCTTCCGCCAGGCCGCGGAGCTGTGCATCCAGCACCAGGGTGGCTCCACGTCGCTGCTGCAGCGCCGCCTGCGCATCGGCTACGGCCGCGCCGCGCGGGTGATGGACCAGCTGGAGAAGGCGGGCGTGCTCGGGCCCCCCGACGGCTCCAAGCCCCGCGACGTCCTCATCGACTTCACCCAGCTGGACGCGGTGTGCGGGGAGTGACAGCGGCGGATACGGGCGGGTCGCGGTGCTCGTCCTGTGCTGGGCGTAGAACCGGCAGAACGACGGCGTGACAGCACCACCTGAAGGCCGGGATCAGACGAGATCCCCGGCCTCTCTGTTTCAAGCCGGTGCTGTGAGCAGATGGACTGGTGCCGATCCTGCTGGGGGCGAGCGACGGCGGCCGTGGGAGCCGCGTTCGAATGGCGGAAGGGAGGGCGCGATGCGGGCGGGCGAAATCCTGGAGGTGTGCCTCTACGCCGACGACCTGAACGCGGCGGAGCGGTTCTACACTTCCGTTCTGGGAATGGAGGTGATCACGCGTGTGGACGGGCGCCACGTGTTCTTTCGCTGCGGCGGGCGCGTGTTCCTGGTCTTCGACCCCGCGCGGACACGCGAGGGCGGCGCCATCCCCGGCCACGGCGCGGACGGCCCCGGCCACGTGTGCTTCGCCATGCGCGCGGACGAGGTGGAGGAGTGGCGCGCGCACCTGCAGGCGCACGGCGTGGAGATCGAGACGGACTACACCTGGCCCGGCGGCGGCCGCTCCCTCTACTTTCGCGACCCCGCCGGCAACAGCCTGGAGCTGGGCACCCCCGCCATCTGGCGCATCCCCGAGGCCGACGCGTTCGGCGTGTGATCCTGCGGCGGATCTGTCCTCTCGTCCAGCGGATTGATTACCTGAGTCACGCCGCGGCCGTCATTTCGAAGGAGGCGCCGCGTGATTGCTGCCGGTGCAGGAACCCGGGGCGCCGACTGAGAAATCTACTCACCCGTGCTGGTGACTCGTTTTCTCCGCTCCGGGCTCGCCCACGACGAATTTCATTCGCTCCGCCGCGGACTCCGCTACGTTCCCAGGGGGATGCGCTCCGCGTCACGGCATCTCGCCCGGGCTCGGATCACCTGATCGCGCTTCAGGTGGCCGGACCGCCGCATCAGCGCCGTACGGGCGAGCATCATCCCTCCCCGTAAAAACGCGGATGAGCCCCTGCCGCGCGCCGTCCCTGTACTCCCTGGCACCCCCGCGACACGATCGCGCGCGCCCGGCCGTCGCGGGCGCCGAAACCCCGCGTAGCCGGATTTCCCTCGCCAGGTAACTCCGCGTCGCGGGTCACCCGATGAAAGTCGCCCACGCCGCGGCTGTCATTTCGAAGGAGGCGCCCGCGTGGTCGATGCCTGGTGCAGGAACCCGTTGCGCCGACTGAGAAATCTACTCACCCGTACTGGTGGCCCGTTTTCTCGCTCCCCGCTCACCCAACGTGGACGCCTCCCCGGGAATGACAATTCGCCGCGCGAGGGACTTTCATTTGCCGGATGTGCGCAGCACTGGATGACTGGGGATGACGTCTCGTGGACGAGGCCTGGAACATCCCCCTCGGGTGGATTCGCCGATATGGGATAACGCCGCGCAGGAACGAGGGTTGCGCGAGGAGGGTACTCAACCCCACGTTGCGCCCGAACCTTGAACGACGCTGACGATAGATGACCAAGACGAGCATGTGCCTGGGGCTTCTGCTGCTTCCGCTCGCCGCTGCCTGCGGCGGCCGCGAGTCGTCCGCCGCGGCGCCGGGAGACGCGCCGGAGCGGCCGGCGGAACGCGCGCCCTC
>DATABT010000315.1:0-4786 GCA_036259455.1 Longimicrobium sp.
CGCGAGGAACGAGCGGGGCGGGCCGGGGGGCGGGGCCACATACGACCACACGCCGGGCGCGCACCACGCGCCCGGCATTCGAAGTCATACGGATGAGCAGTCACATCACCAGCAAGCTGGACCAGCTTTCCCCCGAGCAGCGCCGCCTCCTGGCCCAGCGCCTCAAGGCGCGCAAGGGCGAGGAGCCGGGCGCGCCGGCCGTGGAAGAGGGCGCGGGCGGCGAGTACCCGCTCGCCTTCACCCAGCAGCGCCTGTGGATGCTGGACCGGCTGCGGCCCGGCAGCGCCGCGTACCTGATGCCCTCCGCCGCGCGCTTCAGGCAGCCGCTGGACGCAAGCGTGGTCGAGCGCGCCATCGGCGAGATCGTGCGGCGCCACGGCTCGCTGCGCACGCGCTTCGAGGACCGCGAGGGCGGGCCGGTGCAGGTGGTGGAGCCGTTCACCGCCTTCCATCTCCCCGTCCACGACCTCTCCGCGCTCCCGGAAGCGGAGCGCGAGGCGGAGCTCGAGCGCATTGCCGCGGAGGAGGCGACCACGCCGTTCGCGCTGGACCGCGGGGCCTTCCGCGCGCGCCTGGTGCGCATGGGCGCGGCGGACGCGGCCGTGCTGGTGACGATGCACCACATCGTCAGCGATGGGTGGAGCCTGTCCGTCTTCTGGCGCGAGTTCGAGGAGCTGCTGGCCGCGTACGGCGCCGGCCTGGCGTCGCCGCTGCCGCCGCTCCCCGTGCAGTTCGGCGAGCACGCGCGCCGCGAGCGCGAGCGGCTGAGCGGCGACGCGCTGGACGGGCT
The DNA here is from genome assembly GCA_036259455.1 of Longimicrobium sp. GTDB lineage: Bacteria > Gemmatimonadota > Gemmatimonadetes > Longimicrobiales > Longimicrobiaceae > Longimicrobium. The sequence goes on from DATABT010000315.1 coordinate 791, forward strand.
GCTGGCGTGGTGGCGCCGGGAGCTGGAGGGCGCGCCCACCCTGCTGGAGATCCCCACGGATCACCCGCGCCCCGCCGTCGCCAGCCAGCGCGGCGCGGCGTACAGCACGGAGCTGGACCCGTCGCTCGCGGAGCGCGTCGCGGCGCTGGCGCTGCGCGAGGGGACCACGCCGTTCAACGTCCTCCTCGCCGCCTTTCAGCTCCTGCTCGGCCGCTACGCGGACACGGACGACCTGCTCGTGGGCACCGCCGTCGCGGGGCGGCGCACGCGGGACGTGGAGCCGCTCATCGGCTTCTTCGCCAACACGCTGGTGCTGCGCGCGGACCTGGGCGGCGAGCCGACGTTCCGGCAGCTGCTGGCGCGCGTCCACGCGGCCACGATGGGCGGCTTCGAGCACCAGGACCTGCCGTTCGAGCGGCTGGTGGAGGAGATGGCGCCGGAGCGCACCCTCGCGTACTCGCCCCTGGTGCAGGCGCTGTTCGTCCAGCAGGCCTCGCATCCGGACCAGGGGCGCGACGCGGCGGACAAGGTCACGGCCGAGGGCGTTCACCAGGAGCTGAACGCCGCCAAGTTCGACCTCACCTTCGGCGTGGCGCAGGAGGGCGGGCGCACCTGGGCCGGCGCGGAGTACGCCGCCGACCTCTTCGAGCGGCCGACCATCGAGCGGATGGTGCGCCACTACGCCACCCTGCTCGACTCCGCGCTCGCGTCCCCCGACGCGCCCGTCTCGTCGCTGGAGATGATGCCGGCCGACGAGCGCGCCGCCGTCCGCGCGATGGGGGCCGCGGTCGCGCATCATCCCGCATCCACCACCCTGCACGCCGCCTTCGCCGCGCAGGCCGCCCGCACGCCGGACGCGCCCGCGCTCACGTTCGGCGACCGCACGATGACGTACGCGGAGCTGGACGCGCGCGCCAGTGCCCTCGCGCGGCGGCTGCGCGCTCGCGGTGCGGGCGCGGACGTGCTGGTCGGGCTCTGCGTGGAGCGGTCGCTGGAGACGGTGATCGGCATCCTGGGCATCCTCAAGGCAGGCGCCGCGTATCTCCCCCTCGACCCCGCGTATCCGGACGACCGCCTCGCCTGGATGCTGGGGGATTCCGGCGCGCATCTGGTTGTCACGTCGGGAGATACGTACCATCGCCTTCCGCCGGCCGTGGAGCGGGTGTGGATGGATGAGGATGAGACTCAGGACGATCCGGCGGATTTTCTTACGAATCTTACACCCGCGGAGGTTTCTCCGGACGCGCTGGCGTACGTCATCTACACCTCCGGATCGACGGGGCGGCCCAAGGGCGTGCAGGTGACGCACGCGAACGTCATGCGGCTGATGACGGGCACGGACGCGTGGTTCGGCTTCGGCGCGCAGGACGTGTGGACGCTCTTTCACAGCTACGCCTTCGACTTCTCCGTCTGGGAGATCTGGGGCGCGCTCCTGTACGGCGGGCGGCTGGTCGTGGTGCCGTTCGAGGTGAGCCGCGATCCCACGCGCTTTCACGCGCTGCTGCGCGACGAGCGGGTGACGGTGCTCAACCAGACGCCCTCCGCCTACCGCCAGCTCATCCGCGCGGACGACGAGGCCGCGGCCGCGGGCGACGTGGCGGATCTCGCGCTGCGCTACGTCATCTTCGGCGGCGAGGCGCTGGATCCCGCGTCGCTGCGCAGCTGGGTGGACCGGCGCGGGGCGGATCGGCCGCGGCTCGTCAACATGTACGGCATCACCGAGACGACCGTCCACGTGACGTACCGGGTGATCTCGGAGGATGACGTGCGCGGCGGATCGGCGTCGCCCATCGGCATCCCCATCCCCGACCTGGCCGTCCACCTGCTGGACCGCCGCGGTCGGCTCGTGCCCATCGGGCTCGCGGGAGAGATGTACGTGGGCGGGGGCGGCGTGGCGCGCGGCTACCTCCATCGACCGGAGCTCACGGCGCGGCGCTTCGTCCCCGATCCGTTTTCGGGGGATGCGGACGCGCGTCTGTATCGCTCCGGCGACCTGGCGCGGCGGCGGGCGGACGGCTCGCTGGAGTTCCTGGGCCGGGCGGACGACCAGGTGAAGGTGCGCGGCTTTCGCATCGAGCTGGGTGAGATCGAGTCCGTGCTCCTGGAGCATCCCGCCGTGCGCGAGGCCGTCGTCCTGGCGCGCGGGGAGGGGGATGAACGGCGGCTGGTGGCGTGGACCGTCGCATCCGCCGACGTCACCGCGGCGGAGCTGCGCGCGCACCTGCTGGCGCACCTGCCGGAGTACATGGTGCCCGGCGCCTTCGTGCCGGTGGAGCGGCTGCCGCTCACCCGCAACGGCAAGGTGGACCGCCGCGCGCTCCCCCAGCCGGAGGCGGCCGACGTGGCCGGCGCGGAGTACGTGGGGCCGCGCACGCAGACGGAGCAGCTGGTGGCCGCGCTCTGGGCGGAGCTGGTGGGCGTGGAGCGCGTGGGCGCGACGGACCGGTTCTTCGATCTGGGCGGGCAGTCGCTGCTGGCCACCCGCGCCGTGGCCCGCGTGCGCGAGGCGCTGGGGGTGGAGGTGCCGGTGCGTGCCGTCTTCGAGCACCCCGCGCTGGGCGCGTTCGCGGCGGAGGTCGATCGGCTGCTGCGCGCGTCGGCCGGCGTGGAGGCGCCGCCCATCCGTCCCGCGGATCGCACCGGCGACCTGCCGCTGAGCTTTGCGCAGGAACGGCTGTGGTTCGTGGACCGGCTGGAGCCGGGGAGCCCCGTCTACCACATGCCGTTCCACTACCTGCTGCGCGGCCCGCTGAGCGTGGACGCGCTGCGGGCCGCCTTCACCGAGATCGTTCGCCGCCACGAGACGCTGCGCACCGCGCTGCCGTTCACGGGCGAGCAGCCGGTGCAGCGCATCCTTCCCCCCGCGTCCTTCGACCTGCCGCTGCACGACGTCACGCACCTCGCGGACGAGGCGGCGCGTGACGCGGCGACGGAGGCGGTGATGCGCGAGGTGGCGGAGCGCGCCTTCGACCTGGAGCGCGGGCCGCTCTTTCGCGCCGCGGTGGTGCGGATGGCGGCGGAGGAGCACGTGCTCGTCGTCAACCTGCACCACGTGATCAGCGACGGCTGGTCCACGGGCGTGCTGTGGAACGAGCTCTCGGCGTTGTACGGCGCCTTTTCGCGCGGCGAGCCGTCGCCGCTGGCGGAGCCCGCGCTGCAGTACGGTGACTTCGCGGTGTGGCAGCGCGCGTGGCTTTCGGGGGACGTGCTCGATGCGCAGCTGGGCTACTGGCGCCGCAAGCTGGCCGGCGCGCCGCCGCTGCTGGAGCTGCCGACCGACCGCCCGCGCCCCGCCGTGCAGACGTACGCCGGCGCCGCGGAATCCGTCGTCATCGGCGGGGACGACGCGCGCGACGTGCTGGCGCTGGGCCGCCGCGAGGGATCGACCCTCTTCATGGTGCTGCTGGCGGCGATGGACGTGGTCTTCGGCCGCCTGGCCGGACAGGACGACGTGGTCATCGGCACCCCCATCGCCGGGCGCACGCGGGCGGAGACGGAGCGGATGATCGGCCTCTTCCTCAATTCCCTGGCGCTGCGCACGGACCTGAGCGGCGAGCCGACGTTCCGTGAGCTGCTGCGCCGCGTTCGCGAGACCACGCTGGAGGCGTACGCGCACCAGGACCTGCCCTTCGAGCGCATTCTCGAGGAGCTGGCGCCGGAGCGGTCGCTGAGCCATTCGCCGCTGTTTCAGGTGATGCTCAACCTCTCCAACTTCGCGGAGGGCGACGTGTCGCTGCCGGGACTGGAGGTGGAGGCCATCGGCGGGGCGGGGGAGCTGGCCAGCAAGTTCGACCTCACGCTGTACGCGGGCGAGGGGCCGGACGGCATGTACATCCACGCCGTCTACAACACCGCCCTGTTCGATGCGCCGCGCGTCCGCACCATGCTCGCGCAGCTCACGGGCGTGCTGCGGCAGGCGGCGGAAGACGCCAACCGCCCCATCCACGCGTACACGCTGCTGACGGACGACGCCCGCGCCGTCCTCCCCGATCCCGC
>DATABT010000316.1:0-7519 GCA_036259455.1 Longimicrobium sp.
CGGACGGGGCCGGCGGGGCGCGCGGGGTGGGCACGGGGACGCACCAGGACCTGGGCGTGACCGTGCAGCGCGACCTGACGGGCTCCGGGCGGCTGGCCCGGGGCGGCGAGACCCGGTTCTCGTCGCTGCGCCTGCGCTCCGTGGGCCGCGCCGCCCCGGCGGCCGGGGCGGACGCGGCGGACGGCGCGCCCGCGGCTCCTTCCCTTGCCGCGGCGGAGGAGGCGGAGGCGGCGAAGCCGGATTCGCCGGCGGCGGCGCCCTCGCCGCTGCGCAGGCTGCTGAGGTGGCTGGGGCTGGGATAGCGCCCGGCCGGACGGTGCTGGATCGATCGACGTTTTTCCTTCGTTCTGCCGACTTTCAACCAGGGGGGACACAATGGCCGCGACGTACAAGCGAGTGCAGGTGGAGGTGGGGAGCATCAAGTTCTTCCCGCAGGAGGCGCGCTACTCGGTGACGCGCGACACCAACCAGGTGGGCCGCCGCATCGGCGAGTCCATGCGCGCCCGGGCGTTCGTGTGGCTGGACGTGCACGACACCTCGCGCCTTTCGCAGGACGACATGATCCAGCTGTGGAAGAAGGCCACGGACGCCAAGGACGAGCCGGAAAAGGTGTCCATCACCTACTACCACGAGGACGGCGACCGGGTGCTGAGCAACGTGGAGTTCATGGGGTGGATCGCGGCGTTCGAGACCTTCAACCCGCAGTCCAATGGGGCCTCGTTCGGCCGCGGCAACTTCGGCACGGCGCCGGTGACGGCGGAGAACGGCCAGTTCAACACGGGCTACAACAACATCCTGTACATGGAACTGGTGGCGGCGCTGGACGATCCCAACGTGCCCAAGCACAAGCTCACCAAGTGATCCACGCGCGGCTTCCCGACGCTCCGTCCGGAAGCCGCTCTCCTCCCCCAGCCGAGCCCAGCGTGGAAACCCTGGCCCTTCCCCTTCGCGTCGACAAGGACACCGGCCGCCTCGTGCGCGAGGATGCCGTGACGGCGCTCCTGTCCGTGATGCGCGCCATGGCGGCGGCGCCCGCCTCCAGCTGGGCGCACGCGCCCTGGTTCGGCCTGCAGGAGGTGTTCGAGCGCGCCAACGTGGAGCGCGAGGACCAGCACGACATCCAGGCCGCGCTCAATCGCGGGCTGGAGGGGCTGGGCGTGGATTGGGCGCGCGTGGGGCCCGTGCGGCTGGTACGCGGGGCGCCGGGGGAGCGGCGGTTCGAGCTCACGCTGGAGCTGGCGGGGGGACGCGCCGTCCACCGTTCGCTGATCGCCTGAGGGGGGCGGGCAAGCCATGCGCGTCACCGTCACCGTGCAGGTGGGAGGACTGGTCCTCAAGGCCAGCGAGGTGGAGCACCTGGAGGTGCAGCAGGAGGTGGGGAGCCACCACGTCTGCTTCCTGGACTTCTTTCGCGACACGGGGCTGGCCCCGGTGTCGCTGGACCGGCTGCTGGGCGAGCCGCTGACGGTGACCCTGGCGGGGGACGACGGCGCCGTCTTCACCGCCTTCCACGGCGAGGTGGCCGCGGGGTCGCAGAGCCACCTGTCGCACGAGTCCGCCCGCTTCTCCCTGGAGGCGGTCTCCCTGTCCGCACGGATGCAGGCCCACCGCGCCACCGCCTACTATCCCCAGCACACCCTGGGCGACGTCGTCTCGGCCCTGGGTGCCACCCTGGTGGGCGGGGCCGGGGGCGGGCCGCTGGACTACGTACAGCACGGGGAGTCGGACTTCGACTTCCTGGTGCGCGTGGCCGACGACCACGGGTGCATGGTGCGCCCCACGGCCGACGGGGTGGAGGTGCGCGCGGGGTTCAACGACGCGGGGTGGGAGCTGGCCTGGGGAACCAACCTGTTCGCCCTGACCTCGCACTGCCGCCCGGTGAACGCGGGGTTCAAGGGCGCGGCGTACCAGGTGGCGGACAAGAAGGACCACCGCTTTCACGGCGTGCGCAAGGACCCGCCCACCACCGGCGGGGCGGGGGCGCTGGTGGGCGCCGCGCGCCGCCTGTCGCGCGAGCTGGCCGGCGGAGGCGACCCCCACGTGGACGAGACGGTGTCGCGGGCGCCCCGGCTGGCGGACGTTCGCAACGCGCTGGAGCGAGAGAGCCAGCGGGCGCTGGGAAGCGCGGTGCTGGTGGAGGGCGCCAGCAGCCACCTGGGGCTCACCGCCGGCGACACCGTGCGCATCTCCGGTGGCGACAGCTGGAAGCTGCCCCTGGTGGGCGCCTTTGGCCTGGTGCGGGTGACGCACCGCTTTGACGGCCAGCAGTACGGCAACGAGTTCACCGCCACTCCCTGGTCCGGCTGGACCGCCGCCCGCCGCCCTCCGCGCCGCACGGTGGAGGGGCTGGTGACGGCGGAGGTGACGGACAACCGGGATCCCGGGAAGCGGGGACGCGTGCGGCTGCGCTACCGCTGGCAGGACGCGGGCAAGCAGACGCACTGGGTGCGGGTGGCGGCCCCGCACGCGGGCAACGGGCGCGGCCAGCTGTTCGCCCCCGAGGTGGGCGACGAGGTGCTGGTGGCGTTCGAGCACGGCGACCCCGAGCGACCCTACGTGCTGGGCTCGCTGTGGAACGGCAAGGACGTGGGGCCGCACGCGGACGAGCATCCCGACGTCAAGCGGATCATTACCCGCAGCGGCAACACCATCCAGATGATCGACACGGGCGGAAAGGAGACGATCGAGGTCTTCTCCGCCAAGGGGCAGTGCCTCATCCAGCTGACCAACGACTACGACGGCACGCCCACCCTCACCCTGCACTCGGAGGGCGACCTGTCCATCGAGGCGAAAGGGGAGATCCGCCTGTCGTGCGAAAAGCTGGTGGAAAAGGTGAAGGGCGAGGCCGCGCGCGAGGTGGGGGGTGACGCCACCCTCAAGGTGGGTGGCGCGCTCGTCGAGTCGGCGGGGAGCAGCGTGGGGATCGCGGCGGGGACCAACGCGGTCTTCACCGCCGGGGCCAACCTGGACGCGGTGGGCGGGGCCATCACCAGGGTGGTGGGGAGCATGGTGCACATCAACCCGCCCGGCGGCGGCGCCCGCGCGCCCCGGGCAAAGATCCCGGGGACCAGGACGTCGGTGTGGAAGGCGCAGCCGGTGCCGCAGCCCGGGCGGGGCACCAGCACGGCGGACGCGCCCACCCCCCGGCGCAAGGGGTGAGGCGTGAGCGACGCCATGCACCGCGCCCTGGGGCGCAGCACCCGCACCGCGGGGGAGATCGCGGCGGAACTGCGCCGCGAGTTCGCGCTGGCCATGGAGGCGCAGCACGGCACGCACCCGCTTCCCGATCCCGTCCTCGCCACCCTGTTCCACACGCTGGCCGTGCAGGTGGCGCGCGTCTACGAGGAGGCGGAGCGGGTCTTTCCCGTCACCGTGCTGGACGACCTGGTGGCCGGGCTGGCGATGGAGCCGCGGCTGGCTTCGCCCGCGCAGGCGGTGGTGCGCTTCGCGGGGATGGACCAGCGCGAGACGCTGTCGCCGGAGACGCAGCTCTGGGGGTTCACCCGCACCGGCGCGCAGGTCGGCTTCGCCCCCGACGAGGCGATCGACGTCTCCCGCACCACGCTGGCCTTTGCCGCCGTCCACGAGGGGGGCCGGCTGCACGCCGTTCCCGGGGCGCGCGTCGCCGGCGGCGGGATCATCCCCCCGGGAAGCGTGCCGCTGGCGCTGGAGGGGGCGGCGCCCACGCTGTGGCTGGCGTTCGACGCCGACGAGGGGCACCTGGGCGGGCTGGGGCTCTTTCTGGACGCGGAAGCCGCGCTGGCCGAGGCGCTGGCCCGCTCCCCCTGGCAGCTGCTGGGGCCGGAGGGCACGGTGCGCGAGGAGGGGATGCTGCGCTCCACCCCCGGCCGCGGCGGGGTGCGGCGGCTGGCGTGGTTTCACGAGGCGGCCGCGGGGCCGGCGGCGGACGGGCCCGCGGCCGTCGTCGCGCTCCCGGACGGGCCGTACGGGGGGCGCGTCTGGGTGTTTCCCCCCGTCCCCGCCGGGCGCCGCAACCGCGGCGCCGTCCCCCTGGCCCTGCGCGGGGCCGCGCCCCTCCTCCTCCCCGAAGGCGCGCCGCACGCGCTGAACCGGCCCCTGGTCTGGGTGCAGGTGCCGCTCCCCGCGGGAACGCGCGGCGTGACGGACGCGCTGCACCGGGTGGAGCCGCACTGCGTGACGGCCAGCAACGTGGAGGTGGCCAGCGAGCAGGTCACCTTCGACCGCATGGGGACCGCCGTCAGGCTGTGCCCGGAGGGGAGCCGTGACCGCCACGTGATGGGAGTGCTGAGCGTCACGGGCCAGCGCGGCGCGCGGTACGCGGAGGAGTCGGCGCTGGAAGGCGCCCCGGAAATGGGGCGCTGGCGCTACCGCGAAGGCCACCTGGAGCTGCGGCCCGCGCGCCACGCCACCGGCCTGGGCGACGACTACGCCATGGCGCGGCTGCTGTACTGCGACGGGGAAAAAGCGAACGGGATGGAGATCGGCGCCGTCTGCCGGGTGGACGCGGAACTGGCCAACGTCACGCTGCAGGTGGCCAACCTCACCGTGTCGCGCGGAGGCGCCGCGCCGCCGCCGTACGCGCCCGCCCGGCTGCGCTTCGCCGAGCTGCTGCGCACCCGCGAGCGGGTAGTGACGGCGGCGGACGTGGAAGCGGTGGCGCGCGCCTTCGACCCGCGGATCGCCGGGGTGGAGGTGGAGAGCCGGGCGAACGCCGGGCCCGAGGGGGTCACGCTGACGGAGGAGGTGACGGCGCGGGTGCGCCCCGGCGACTTCGCCGACCCCGAGGGCGAGCTGCCCCGGCTGCGTGCCGCCCTGCAGGAGCACCTGCAGCGCCGCTCCGTGCTGGGCCACCAGGTGCGGGTCGTCATCCAGCCGCTGGCCGGAGGGGCGCGGTGACGCGGACGATGCCGGACCTGTGCACCCCCCGCCGCGGCTTTCGCCACGACCTGGACTCGGCGATGGCGACGCTGCGCCGGCTGGGGGTGGAGGCGGACCGGGTGGTGGTGCGCTCCGCGGGCCCCGGCTGGGCCCGGGGAACGGTGATGCACCAGCTGCCGGAGGCGGGGACGGAGCTTTCCCCCCGCACCCGGGTGACCCTTTCCGTGGCCGGCGCCGGCGGGCTGGACCTGCTCCCCTATCCCCTGCGCGACGCCGGGGACGAGGGGTTCGGCGCGGACGGGGTGATGGCGCTCTTCGACAACCCGCTGGAAAAGCTGGCGCTGCACGTTCGCCAGGCCGGCGGCTTTCTGGCGCTGCACCCGGACGACGACGCGGTCATCCTGCGCTGGATCGAGGAGATCTTCGGCCTCTCCGCCGCCCCCTTTCCCCGCGAGGCCTGGTACCCGCTGGCCCGCCTTCTTCCCGCGCTGCACCGGGTGGCGGGGACGGCGGACGCCGTGCGGCTGGCGCTGGGGCTGGTCTTTCGCCTCCCCGTGGCGCAGGTGCGGACGGTGCCCGGCATCGTCCCCCTCGCGCCGGAGGGGCGCACGCGGCTGGGCCAGGCGGCGTCGCGGCTGGGGGTGGATACCGTCGCGGGCGACGGCCTGCTGGCGCCCTGCGTCCTGGAGGTGACGCTGGGGCCGCTGACCCTGGCCCAGTGGCGGGAGCACCGCGGAGAGGCGCGGCGGGCGCAGCGGCACGCGCTGTACCGCCTGGTGGTTCCCGCCGCCCTGCACCGCACCGTCCGCGAGGCGTGGGCCGTGGGCGACCCCGCCGCCGGCGCCCGCCCGGGCGACCCCCAGAACGAGCCGGTGCTGGGCGTGAACGCGCGCCTGGGCGCCGTACCCGAGAGTGCCATCCCCGAAAGGAGTGCCGCGTGACCCCTCGTCCCCCCGCCCCCCGGTCCGTCAACTGGACCACGGGGATGCTGCTGACCCCCGACCACTTTCGCGTCCAGGACGCCTACGCCGACGCCCTGACGGGGTGGGTGCTGCGCTACTGCGTCCCCGGGACGGGGCTGGTGGGCGGCGGCGTGCGCCTGGGCGACCTGGAGCGCGGTCTGGCGGGGCACGACCCCCAGGTCAAGCCCGCCGACGACGGCGAGACGGTGCGGGTGTCCGTGCTGCAGGCGCGGGGGATCACCCCCGCCGGCGACTTCGTGGAGATCGGCGGGGGCGACGTGGCGCCGGGGGAGTTTCGCAAGGCGGACCTGGCCGGGCTCACGGAGGTGCTGGTCTACGTGGTGCGCGAGGCGGAGAAGGAGGAGGACCCCGCCAGCGTGGGCGGCGACCCGGCCAACCCCACGCAGGCGGCGCTGCGGCGCGCCCGCTACCGCGTGGCGCTGGGCGCCGACGGCGAGGCGGCGGCGCACGCGCTGGCGGTGGGGCGGCTGCGGCGCGCCTCGGAGACGCTGGCCTTCGAGGCCGACGGCCGCTACATCCCCCCCTGCGCCACCGTGCTGGCCCACAGCGAGCTGTACGCCGGGTGGTCCGCGCTGCACAACGAGGTGGTGCAGCTGGCAGGCCGCTACGCGGAGCTGCACCGCGCCATCGCCTGGTACGCGGAGCAGGTGGCGCAGCGGGGGGTGGACGCGCACGACGACCGCGAGGTGATGGCCTTCGTGGAGCGCGTGGTGCTGGCGCTGGACGGGTGCGCGTACGAGACGCTGGACCCCGCCATCCCACCCGACCAGCTCTTCCGCGAGGTGGAGCGCGCCGGGCGCCGCACCGCCGTGGCGCTGGACCTGTCGGCCGCCACCCGCCACTTCTTCCAGACCCTTTCCGGCGCCGACGCCAGCTACGCGGTGCTGCTGGAGGAGGAGCGCCAGGCCCTGGCCCGCGGCCGCGAGCGGCGCACCCGCGAGGAGCTGCGCCCGGCGCTGGAGCGCGCGGGCGAGACGCTCACCCGGCTGCGGCGGCTGTGCGACGCGCTGGAGGGCAAGTACCTGGACTACCGCGTAAACCGCGCGCTCGACACCCTCAAGTTCCTGCTGGACCGCGGCGGCGAGCACTTCTACATCGCCGTGGCCACCCCGGGGCACCCGCAGCGCGACGGCGACCTGCTTACCTTTGTCTTCAGCCACATGAGCCTCACGGGGCGCCACGAGTACCGCGTGGTGCTGCTGGGCGACCCGCACGGCATCAGCGAGTGGCAGGTGGGTGAGGAGCTGCGGGTGGACCTGCGCGTGAACGCCTCCGCCGGCCCCTCGCGTCCCATCTCGCGCGGCGCGCAGTGCGAAATCCCCGGGCAGCGCAACTTCGCCGTCAACTTCGACACGCCGCCGGAGGTGGCCACCATCTCCGGGCTGCAGGTGACGGTGCAGCCGGGGTGGCGCATCCGCGCCGCCGTCCTCTACCAGCGCCGCCTGGGGCTGGCCTCCGAGGCCCTCGCCGCGCCGCCGCCCCCCGTCTCCGGCGCTGTGCACCAGCCCGAGCCGCTCCCCGTACCCGAGCCGGTGCCTTCCGCCGCCGCCGAGCCGCGCGCCCCGCGCATCCGGCTGCGCAAGTCCTGAATGGCAGGATCATCATCATGGATCTGAACCGACTCGCCCTCGATCTCTCCGCCGCGCTGGAGCAGGCGCGCGCCCACGCCGCCCGCC
>DATABT010000317.1:0-5734 GCA_036259455.1 Longimicrobium sp.
ATTCGATCGCGCTCCCGGAGAGGTCGGGTGCCGTTCTCCCTCCCCCGCGCAGTTTGCGGGGGAGGGCCGGGGAGGGGGGTCCGCGCGCAGCGCGACGCCGTAAAACCTTCCCCATCCTCGCAATCCGGCGGTCCCGCACTCCGTCACCCGCCTACCCCTTCTTCATCCCCCGCAGCATCGCCAGCTTCGATTGCCCCTGCCGCATCCGCTCCGCGCTGTCTCCCGTCGCGGGCGCAGGCGTCGACTCCGCCTCCGGGCGGAGGTACGCGGCCTGGGCGCGGACGGTGGGAAAGCGGAACAGGTCGACGGCGGTGGCGGTGCTGCCCATCGACTGCGCGAGGCGCCGGGCGAGGCGGATGAGCGACATCGAGTTGCCGCCCAGGTCGAAGAAGTTGTCCTCCACGCCCACGCGGTCCGTCCCCAGCACCTCGCGCCACAGCGCGGCGATGGTCGTCTCCGCCTCCGTTCCCGGCGCCACGAAGCCGCCGGCCAGGTCGCGCCTGGCCTCGGGCGCGGGGAGGGCGCGGCGGTCCACCTTGCCGTTGGGCGTCAGCGGGAGCGCATCCAGCACCACGTACGCGCTGGGGACCATGTGGTCCGGCAGGCGCTCCGCCAGCGCGCGCCGCAGCACGTCGGCGCCGGGCGCGTCGCCGCGCGGGACGACGTAGGCCACCAGCCGCGCGTCGCCGGATGCGTCCGGACGCACGGCGGCGACGGCCTGCGCCACGGAGGGATGCTCCGCCAGCCGCGCCTCGATCTCCCCCAGCTCGATGCGGAAACCGCGCACCTTCACCTGGAAGTCGGTGCGCCCCAGGAACTCCAGCGCGCCGTCCGCCCGCCGCCGCACCAGGTCACCCGTGCGGTACATCCGCGCGCCGGGCGTGGCCCCGTACGGGTCGGGGACGAAGCGGCCGGCCGTAAGCGACGGGCGCCGCAGGTAGCCGCGCACCACGCCGTGCCCGCCGATGAACAGCTCACCGGGAACGCCGGCCGGGCACGGGCGCAGCGCGTCGTCCAGCACATGGACCCGCGTGTTGGCGATGGGGCCGCCCAGGTGGATGCGCTCGGCGGATTCCACCCGCTGCACGGTGGACCAGATGGTCGTCTCCGTGGGGCCGTACAGGTTCCACAGGGCTCGGCCGCGCGGCAGAAGCTCGCGCGCGAGGTCCGGCGCAAGCGCCTCGCCGCCACAGAGGATGGCGAGCCGCGCATCCCCCGCCCACCCGCTGGCCGCCAGCAGCCGCCACGTCGCGGGCGTCGCCTGCATCGCGGTGGCGCGCTCGGATTCGAGCAGCCGCGACAGGCGGCCGGCGTCCATCGCCTCCTCGCGCGTGGCGACGACGACCTTCGCGCCGCGGACGAGGGGGAGGAGCAGCTCCAGGACGGCGATGTCGAACGAGAGACTGGTGACCGCGACGAGCACGTCGTCCGCCGTCAGCCCCGGCTCGCGGGCCATCGACGCGAGGAAGCTGGCGACGCCCCGGTGCGGCACCATCACGCCCTTGGGCCGGCCGGTGGAGCCGCTGGTATAGATGACGTACGCCAGATCGTCCGCATCCACATCCACCGAAACCGCGGTCTCCGCCCCCGCCGCCAGGTCGATTCGGTCGATGACGACGGTGCGCGCCGCCGTCGCCGGAATCCCGTCCGCCGATGCCGCGTCCGTGAGCACGACGGCGGCGGCGGAATCGGCCAGCATGTACGCGCGCCGATCTTCCGGATACGCGGGATCGATCGGCACGTACGCCGCGCCCGCCTTCCACACGGCGAGCATGGCGACGAGCAGCGAGGCGGAGCGTTCCATCGAGATCGCCACCGCGTCCCCACGCCCGACGCCCAGCCGCACGAGGTGGTGCGCGAGGCGATTCGACCGCGCGTCCAGATCCGCGTACGTCAGCGTCTCGCCGCGGCTGGCGACGGCGGGGGCGTGCGGCGTGCGCGCGGCCTGCGCGGCGACCAGGCGGTGGATGGGCTCCGCCGCGTAGCCGGCGTCCGTCTCGTTACCGATCGCCAGCACCGCGCGCGCTTCGTCCTCCGACAGCAGGGGGAGGCGCGAGAGGCGGAGCGACGGATTGGCGCAGGCGGCGGCGAGCAGCGTGCGGAACTGCGCGACCATGCCCCGCACCGTCTCCGCGTCGAAGAGCGCGGTGGCGTACTGCACGCCTCCCCTCAGCTCGCCCGCGTGCTCCACCAGGCCCAGGCGCAGGTCGAAAGGCGAGGTGCCGCCGTCCATCTCCACCCCCTCGACCGTGAGGCCGGGGATGGCGAGCGGCGCGTCCGGCGTGTTCTGCAGGACGAACATCGCCTGGAAGACGGGGGCGTGCGCGGCGGATCGGGGGACGTTGAGGTCATCCACCAGCCGCTCGAAGGGCAGGTCCTGGTTGCCGAACGCGCCCAGCACGCTCTCGCGGACGCGGCGCAGGATCTCATCGAAGGAGGGATCGCCGCCGAGGTCCGCCCGCAGCGCGAGCGTGTTGACGAAGTAGCCGACCACGTCACGCGTCTCCGGCCGCGGGCGCCCGGCCACCGGCGTGCCGACGACGACGGATTCCTGCCGCGCCCACCGCGCCAGCAACGCCTGGAACGCCGCCAGCAGCACCATGAACGGCGTGGCGCCGTGGGCCCGCGCCAGCGCGTGGACGCCCGCCGCGACGTCGCCGGGAATGCGCACGGGCTCCGTGGCGCCGCGGCCGTCGTGCACCGGCGGGCGCGGGCGGTCCGCCGGAAGCTCCAGCAGCGCGGGGGCGCCGGCCAGCGCGCCGCGCCACCACGCCAGCTGCCGCTCCAGCAGCGCGCCCGTCATCTGCTCGCGCTGCCACTCCGCGAAGTCGGCGTACTGAAGCTCCGGCTCCGGCAGCGGCGACGCCTCGCCGCGCGCGAAGGCGCCGTACAGCGCGGCCAGCTCGCGGACCAGAATGCCGTTGGACCAGCCGTCCGTGACCGCGTGGTGCAGGATCAGCAGGAACAGGTGATGATCGGCATCCACCCGGTACAGCCGCGCACGCACGAGGGGGCCGCGCTCCAGGTCGAAGGGCCGCGCGATCTCCGCCATCACGCTTCGCCGGGCATCCGCCTCCCGCGCCTCGGGCGTCTCGCCCGCCGCCGGCTCCATGCGCAGCGGGAGCGACGCGGTGGGGAGGATGACCTGCGCCAGGCCGCCGTCCATCCAGCGCAGCACCGTGCGCAACGACTCGTGCCGCGCGGAAAGCTCCGTCAGCGCCTCGCGCAGCGCGTCGATGTCCAGCGCGCCGCGCAGCCGCAGCGTGAGGGGGAGGGACCACGCGGCCTTGCCGGGGTCCATCCGGTCCATCACCCAGAAGCGCTCCTGCCCGAAGGATGCGGGGGCAACGAACGCCTCCACGCTCTCCGCGGCGGGCCCGGCGATCTCCATCAGCGACATCACGCATCCCCTCCCACCGGGACGACCAGCGCCGCGGCCACGGGTGATTCGGTCGACCCAGCGTCATCCGGCGGCGGAGCCAGCGTCACCGCGCGCACCGTCCGCCGCCGCGCGGTCACGCGGATCTCCGGCTGCGCCTCGGCGCGCGGCGCGGCGTCCACCACGCGGGCCAGCGCCTCGGGCGTGGGCGCCTCGAAGAGCGCGCGCAGCGGCAGGTCCACGCCCATCCGGTCGCGCAGGTGCGACCAGACGTGCATGGCCAGCAGAGAGTGCCCGCCCAGCGCGAAGAAATCGTCCAGCGCGCCGACCCGCTCCATCCCCAACACCATCGCGAACACGTCCGCCACCGCCTGCTCGCCCGGCGTGCGGGGCGCGACGTACGCCGACGCTTCGGACGCGAGATCGGGCGTGGGCAGGGCGTTGCGATCCACCTTCCCCGTCGTGGTGCGCGGAAAGGCGTCCAGGAGGACTACGGCGGAGGGAACCATGTAGGCGGGGAGCCGCTCCTTGACCGCGGCGGCGAGCTCCGCCGGCTCCGGCGCCGCGCCCTCGTGCGCCACGACCCAGGCCACAAGCCGCTTCGTCGTGTCCGCGCCGCGTACGGCGACCACGGCGTCGCGCACGGCGGGGTGCCGGCGCAGCACGGCCTCGATCTCCCCCGGCTCGATGCGATGGCCGCGCACCTTCACCTGGAAGTCCACGCGGCCCAGGAACTCGATGTCGCCGTCCGGGAGCCAGCGGGCGCGGTCGCCGGTGGCGTACATCCGCGCGCCCGGCTCGCCGTGCGGGTCGGGGAGAAAGCGCTCCGCCGTGAGCCCCGGCCGGCCCAGGTAGCCGCGCGTCACGCCGCATCCCGCCAGGTACATCTCGCCCACGACGCCCGCTGGGACGGGGCGCAGCCCGCCGTCCAGCACGCAGGCGCGGCGCCCGTTCACCGGCCGCCCGACGGTCACGCGGCCGTCCGGCCGGAACGCCTTGTGGGTGGAAAAGACGGTGTCTTCCGTCGGCCCGTACAGGTTCTCCACCGCGGGGACGCCGGCGGCGTAGAGGTCGCGCACCAGGTCCGGCGGCACCGCCTCGCCCCCCAGGTGGACGCGGTGGGTGACGGCCGGAAAGCGGCCGACGGCCAGCAGCTCGCGCGCGGCGGTGGGCACCATCCCCGCCTGCGCCAGGCGAAGGTCGGAGGGCGCATCCGCCAGCGCCAGCGCGCTCTCCACCAGCACGAGCGCGGCGCCGCTGGCCAGCGCGTGGTGCACCTCGCAGACGTGCACGTCGAAGCAGAACGACGTCGCCGCCAGCACGCGCTCGCCCGGCGCCAGCGGGAAGCGGCGGACCATCCAGTCCACGTACGCGGCCAGCCCGCCGTGCGGCACCATCACGCCCTTGGGCTTGCCCGTCGATCCGCTGGTGTAGAACACGGCCCACAGTGACCGCGTGGGGACGATGACGTCCGGCGCATCCGCGGATTCCATCGCGATCGCCTCGCGCACCGCATTGTCATCCATCACCAGCGCGGGGCACGGCGGATGGACGGCATCCAGCACCGCGCGCGTCGTGAGCACGACCGCCGCTTCCGCATCCATCAGCACTCCGGTGATGCGCTCCGCCGGGAAGTGCGGCTCCAGCGGGACGATCACGCCGCCGGCCTTGATCACCCCCAGCAGCGCCGCCACCAGCTCCGGAGTGCGCGGCATGCACAATCCCACGCGCACCTCCGGCCCGACGCCCATGCGCCGCAGGTGGTTCGCGATCCGATTCGACCGCGACTCAAGCTCGCCGTACGTCACCTGCTCGCCATTGTGGATGACGGCGACGGAGCCCGGCGCGCGGTGCGCCTGCATGGCGAACTGCTGGTGGAAAAGGGGGATGCCGGGCGGCAGCGCGGGCCCGGTCTGCCACGCCTCGATCTGGCCGCGCTCCGCCTCCGACAGCAGCGGAAGCGCGTGGATGGGCTGCTCCGGCGCGTCCGCGGCGGCGGCGAGGAGGATGGCGAGGTGGACCAGCATCCGGCGGATGGTGGACGGCTCCCACAGGTCCCGGTTGTAGAGAAGGTCCAGCCGCAGCCCGCCGCCCATCTCCCCCGCGGTCAGGGTGAGGTCGAACTTGCTGGCCTCGCCGCCCGGGGCGAGCGCCTTCGCGGTCAGTCCGCGCATCTCCAGCTCGCCGCCCGCCTCTTCGCCCACCATCTGGAAAAAGGCCTGGAAGACGGGGCTGTGGCCCAGGCTGCGCTCGGGGTGCAGCTCCTCCACCAGTTTTTCGAACGGCAGGTCCTGGTTCGCGAGCCCGCCCAGCGTGGCCTCGCGCACCCGGGCCAGGAGCGCGCGAAAGTCGGGA
>DATABT010000318.1:0-18923 GCA_036259455.1 Longimicrobium sp.
CGTGGAGGCGCGGCTGGACTGGGCGCCGGTGAACGCGCGCGCCGCGCTGGGCCCGCCGCCGCCCGGACCTGCGTGGCTGGCGCCGGAGCGTCCGCGCTGGGTGCCGTCCCTCAGCCTGTCCGTCGCCGCGGCGGCGGAGCAGACGGGCTCGGACCACGCGTTCGCGCGGGCGGTGCTGGAGGGCTCGGCCACGCGCCTGGCAGGCGCGCGCGTGCAGGTGGGCGCACGGGTGCGGCTGGGCGTGCTCGCGGCCGGCGACCAGCCGCTGCCGCCGCAGCTGCGCCTGTTCGGCGGCGGCCCCGGCGGCGTGCGCGGCGTTCCCGCGAACCTGCTGGGCCCGCGCATCCTCATCGCCCGCGACACGTCGGCCATCTGCTACGATCCAGACCTCTGCGCGCTGCTGGGCCCCCGCGACGTGTACCTGCGCGCCGCCGGCGGAGACCTGCTCGCCGAAGCCAGCGTGGAAGCGCGTATCTGGGCCACGCGCGGCATCCAGTTCGCCGCCTTCGTGGACGCGGGAGCGGTGCACGCCCGCGGCGGGCTTGAGAATTCCCCGCTGGGGAGCCGCACGGAATCCATCGTCACCCCCGGTGTCGGCGTGCTGGCACTGACGCCCGCGGGCCCCCTTCGCGTGGACGTGGCGTACGATCCATCCCCCGCGCGCCGTTATCCCCTGCTCGCGCGGCGGGAGGACGGCGGCTACCGCCTGGTCGGCAACGCACTCTACGATCGCGTCGGATACGACGGCGCGGACCCCTGGACCCGCTTTCGCCGCCGCCTTCAGCTGCAGCTGAGCATGGGTGCGCCTTTCTGATCGCCGATGCCGATCAGCCCGGTCATCCGGCGCGGGGCGCACCCTGTACCACGACAATCGTCCATCCCGCGGCTGTCATTTCGAAGGAGGCGCCCGCGTGGTCGCGGCCGGTGCAGGAACCCGTGGCGCCGACTGAGAAATCTACTCACCCGTGCTGGTGACCCGTTTTCTCACTCCGCGCTCGCCCAGCGCTTCCTCCGTTCGTGGAGCGCTGCCGGACCGGACCTGCACCGCCGTCACTTGTGTCCGCACCGGAAGGAATGCATGTTTCTCCCTCGCCATCCCTCCCCTTCCGACCCACATCCCCGAGATGAAGACGCGCACGTTCGTTCCCCTGGCCCTGCTGGCCGTGCTCGCCGCGTGTGAAAACCCCGCGGGTAAAGGTGGAGAAGAGACGGGTCCGCCTGATCCGCGGCTTTCCGCCGCGCAGCGCGTGGTGGACGTGGCCGGGGGCTTCAGCACCACCTGCGCGCTTACCGAGGCGGGGAGCACCTTCTGCTGGGGCGAGAACCGCTTCGGCGAGTTCGGCGACGGCACCCGCACCCCCAGCGCCACCCCCGTCCGGGCCGCGGGCGGAATGACCTTCGCCGCCATCACCGGTACCCGCAGCACCTCGCGCCTGTGCGGCATCACGCCCGCGGGCGAGGGCTGGTGCATGGGCTACAACCTCAACGGCGAACTCGGAGATGGCACCAGCACCGACCGGTTGGAGCCGGCGCGCGTGGTGGGCGGCGTGCAGTGGAAGGAGATCGCCACCTCGTACCACACCTGCGGGCTCGCGGTGGACGGGCGGGCGTTCTGCTGGGGCTCCACGCTGGGCGGCGCCCTGGGATGGGAGGGACCCGGCAACGCCGCGCTCCCACACGAGGTGAACGGCGGCCTGCGCTTCGCCTCCATCTCCGTGGGGCTGCAGTTCTCCTGCGGCCTCACGGCGGCGGGCCAGGCGTACTGCTGGGGATGGGGGATCATGCTGGGCAACGGCTCCGAGCAGCAGCGCATCGACCCCACTCCCGTGGCCGGCGGCCGCACCTTCACCGCCCTGAGCACGGGCGAGGAGCACGCCTGCGCGCTGACCGCGGAGGGCGAGGCGTGGTGCTGGGGCAAGAGCGAGCCGCCGTTCGGCCGCGTGCGCCTGGTGCCGGAACGCGTGCCGCACGACGGGCGCCCGCTGCGCAAACTGGCCGCGGGGAGCACGCGCACCTGCGCGCTGGACGACCGGGGCCGCGCCTACTGCTGGACCGCCGGCGCGACACAGCCCGTGCCCACCGACGTGCGGTTTGCCGGGCTCGACGCGGCCAGGGACGGCGCCTGCGGATATACGGAGGGCGGCGCCGTCTACTGCTGGACCTTCGACTTCACCCGCCCCACGCCCGAGCGCGTCGAGATCCCCGTGAGCTGATCCGGGGCCACCGGATGCGGCCAAAGACGCGGAGGGCGCGGAGACTGGCTCTCCGCGCCCTCCCGCGTTTCGTTCTCGGGGCGTTTGCCACGCCTCGGAGCCCCAGCAGGTCATCCTGAGTCGTACGGCGCTGCGCGCACCCTGTGGGATGAAAGTCGCTCGCGCGCGGCTGTCATTTCGAAGGAGGCGCCGCGTGATCGCTGCCGGTGCACGAACTCGTGGCGCCGACTGAGAAATCTACTCGCCCGGGCAGGTGCCACGCCCCCTCGACGGCCCTCCCCCGAATCCCTTTCTATTCAGGAAGCGCCGCGGAAGCCGAAGGCACTCCCGTTGTGCGCGACCGAAGCGACCTTCTCGCCAAGCTGAAGGGCTGGCGGCCTGGTGTGGAGCCAGCCCCCCCGGTCGTGCCGGCAAGGTCCTTCGGTTGGCGCCAAAGTGTTTCGTGGGTGCGGGTTTGGAGTGGCGCCTCCCTCAGGATGACTTGTTCTGCATCAAGGTCAGGCAACACTCTCTCCGGGCCCTTCGGGATACGCGCAGCCCATTCGCCTACCCGCTCGCCGGGACCGACGTCCAGATGGCGACAGCGCCGCAGGGGCGCGCTTGAAAGCTGGAGAACTCCGCGGGGACCTGGTTGGCCTGGTACACCTCCACGCCCATGATGGAAGACGCCGCCACCAGGTCGTCCAGGTTGATGCGGCCATCGGGGTCCACCCGGGTGCCGTACCGCGCGATGTCGTACGCCTCGTTGGGGTTGGTCTCGCTGGCGCCGTCGCGGATGGAGCGGCGGGTGTGCTGCACGTCGCGCGACACCTCGATGCGGTTCACCTGCTGCCCGTTCACGAACACCGACGCTTCGCACGAGCCGCGCAGGATCAGGCTGGCGGCGTTGCTGCCCCCGCCGCTCACGCGCACCCCCGGCAGGTCCCGGAACACGTCCGTGGCGCGCACCGCCTGCCGCCGCGACAGGTATTCGGGATCCAGGAAGAGCGCGCCCAGGTGCTCGTACGCCGCCCTACGCGTGTAGAAGCCGCGCCGCTCCAGCGCGGGGTCCGCGGGCGGCGCCTGCCGCGACGTGACCCGCAGCGGCTCCAGCGGCACCGCGCCGGCGGCGATGCGCACCTCCAGTTCCAGCGGGTTTCCCTCCGCCACCACCACCTCAATGGTCGCGACCGTCTGGTATCCCAGCCGCGACGCCACCAGTGAGTAGCGCCCCGCCGCCGGCAGCGCCAGGGTGAACGCCCCGTCCGCCCCGGTTACGGCCTGCTGCGCCGTGCGGCCGCCGGCGTCCAGCGCCCGCACCTGCGCTTCGGCCACGGGCGCGTCGGTGGCGTCGTCCACCAGCCGGCCCTGGACGGTCTGCGCGAACGCAGGGGCAGAAAAAGCAACGGCGAGCAAAAGCGCCGCGAAGTACGGGATGGAGAGGGTCCGGCTCATCGGTCGCGCTTGGAAGGGCAGGCGTTACCACGGGGACGATGCGGGACGAGCGTACGCCGCGCAAGCCTTCTGACCGGCCGCGCGAATCCGTCGCGCGGGACTGCGGAACAGGAACGGTGGCAGATGCGTTTGTCGATGGAGACCAGGCGTCGCCGGCCCGTTCAGGGGCAGGGCCCAGGAAGGGGCCTGGCCAACATCCCCCGTCGAACCGATACCCGATCCACCTGCGCGGGAGTGCCCGGCATAGAAACATACGTCGTTCGCACCCGGCTGTCACCGCCCCCGGCTATCGACGGCGGAATCGGCGCGCGGCGCGGGGATTGATCGCGGCGCCCGTACTCCTACACCAGCACCATCGCGTCGCCGTAGCTGTAGAAGCGGTAGCCGCGCTCGATGGCGTCGCGGTAGGCGTGCATCACCAGCTCGTAGCCGCCGAACGCGCTCACCAGCATCAGCAGCGTGCTGCGGGGAAGGTGGAAGTTGGTCACCAGGTGGTCCACGGCCCTGAAGCGGTACGGCGGGCGGATGAAGATGTCCGTCCACCCCTCCCCCGCGTGCACCACGCCGTCGTCCGTCGCCACGGATTCCAGCGTGCGCGTGACCGTCGTCCCCACGGCCCAGATGGCGCCGCCGCCCGCGCGGGTGGCGTTCAGTGCATCCGCCGCCTCCGCGGGGACGTGGTACCACTCGGAGTGCATGCGGTGCTCCGCGGGGTCCTCCGTCTCCACCGGCCGGAACGTCCCGACGCCCACGTGCAGTACGAGCCTGACGATGCGGACCCCGCGCGCCTCCATCGCCCCCAGCATTCCCGGCGTAAAGTGCAGCCCCGCCGTCGGCGCGGCAACGGAGCCGCGTTGGCGCGCGTACACCGTCTGGTAGCGCTCGCGGTCCGCCTCCGTGGCCGAACGCTCCACGTAGGGCGGCAGCGGCACCTCGCCGTAGCGGTCCAGCGCGTCGGTGAGCCCCAGCGGCGTCTCCAGCCGCACAATGCGCTCGCCGCCGGGCGTGGAATCCACGATCCGCACCGACAGCTCCGGCCCGATCTCCACCGTGCGCCCCGGCTTCAGCTTGCCGCCGGGGCGGACGAGCGCCGTCCACACCATCTCCTCGCCCTGGTGCGGGTGAAGAAGGAGGATCTCCGCCGCCGCGCCCGTCGCCTTGCGCCCCAGCAGCCGCGCGGGAAAGACGCGCGTCTCGTTCAGCACCAGCGCGTCGCCCCCGGGCACGTACTCGACGAGGTCGGCAAAGGTGCGGTGGCGCAGCTTGCCGGACGCGCGGTCCACCACGAGCAGGCGCGACGCATCCCGCCGCTCGGCCGGCGCCTGCGCCACCTGCTCCGGCGGAAGGTGAAAGTCGAAGTCCGACGTGCGGAACACGCGATCGCTCACGCGTCGAACAGTCCGGGCTGCGCGGGGCGGGCGTCACGGCCCAGGCCGGGCACGGCGTTCTGCCCGTCCACCGGCGGAGCGTAGCCGAAGCGGCGGTACGCCAGCCCCGTGGCCACGCGGCCGCGCGGCGTGCGCATCAGGAACCCGTTCTGGATCAGGAAGGGCTCGTACACCTCCTCAAGCGTCCCCGCGTCCTCGCCCAGCGCCACGGCCAGCGTGTTCAGTCCCACCGGCCCGCCGCCGAACTGCTCGATCAGCGAGCGCAGCACGCGCGTGTCCATGTCATCCAGCCCGAACTCGTCCACGTCCAGCATCTGCAGCGCGGCATCCGCCACCGCGCGGTCGATGTGGCCGTCGGCGCGTACCTGGGCGTAGTCGCGCACGCGGCGCATCAGCCGGTTGGCCACGCGCGGCGTGCCCCGCGAGCGCCGCGCGATCTCCATCGCCCCCTCCTGATCGCACCCCACGCCCAGGATCTCGGCCGTGCGCTCCACCACGAACGCCAGGTGCTCCACGGGATAGTAGTGCAGCCGCTGCACGATGCCGAAGCGCGCCCGCATGGGCGGGGTCAGCAGACCATAGCGCGTGGTGGCGCCGATGAGGGTAAAGCGCTCGATGGGCATGCTGATCATCTGCGCGTGCGGCCCGTCGCTCAGCCGCACGTCGATCCGCCAGTCTTCCATCGCGGGGTACAGAAACTCCTCGATGATGGGGCGCAGGCGGTGGATTTCGTCGATGAACAGGATGTCGCCCTCGCGCAGGGTGGTGAGCTCGCGCACGAGGTCGGCGGGCTTCTCCAGCACCGGCGCGGCGGTGACCTTGATGTTGACGCCCAGCTCGCGCGCCATCAGCAGCGCCAGCGTGGTCTTGCCCAGTCCGGGCGGGCCGTAGAAGAGGGTGTGGTCCAGCGGCTCGCGGCGGTTGAGCGCGGCGTCGATGGCGATCTGCAGCGACTCCTTGACCTTGGTCTGCCCGATGAACTCCGCAAGCCGCTGCGGCCTGAGCGAAAGCTCGGTCGTCTCTTCGTCCGCCAGCGGCTCGGGGGTGGTGATCTCGGAACGCGGTTGCTGCTGCGACATCGGGCGTCAGAAGGTCCGGGGTGCCATCGAGGCGGGCCGCGAACAATGTACGGGTTTTCTTCGCACGATGCCACACCGCCGCATCAACCCCGCACGCCACCGTCGGTGCGCGCGCCGGTCGCCGTCCGCCACGGCACAGACGGAACACGACGGGGCGCGGAGAGAAGATTCTCGCCGCGCCTCCTATCTTTCCACGTATCCGCCGGCTTACTGCGCCGCGGCAGCCTTTGGCGGGTTGCGATACGCGCGGTACCGCGGAAGCACGATGGCCAGCAGCGCGTCCAGCCCGACGGCGGCGCAGGCGACCGGGATTCCGTAACCGCCGAACCACGTCCACGGCCACAGCCCCGCGCGGATGGCGAAGCCCACCGATTCCATCACCTGCGAAATCAGCCAGCCCAGGTCCAGCGAGCGGATGAACGCGCCCAGCGAGCCGGCGCCCGCCACGTCCGCCACCAGGTCCGCGCCTTCCAGCCAGAGCAACGTCGCCATCGCCATGGCGCCGTACACCCCGCCGCCGAAATCCGCCACCCCGGACGCCGTACGGCTGCGCAGCTGCCGACGAAGGCCCGCGCGCTTCCAGCGGATGGCCGCCATGCACCCCGACGCCAGCAGAAGGAGCGGCACCCAGTGGGAAACCACCACGCCCGGCACGTAGCCCAGGTTGAGCGCCGCCACGCCCGCGAACGCCACCGCCGCGACGGCGGCCGGCTTCCAGCGCGACTCCGGCTGGGTGGGCACTCCGGCGGTGGTCTGCGGCGCGACTTCGGTCAAGAGACGGTCTCCGTGTGAGGATGGGGTCGCGCGCGCGGACCGTCCGCACCCGCGACGCCCGCATCCTACGGGCGCGGAACCCGGGGAGTTGCAGTGGATGGGTGGCGAGGCGGCTGACGGATCGCCCGCGACCTGAACGTGGGTGGGGCGAAGAACGAGCGCCGAGCCGCGGGTCTACCCGCCCGCTCGACGGGGCGCGAAACCCTACTTCAGCCGCGCCAGCGCCTCGCGGATCAGCTCCGGCGCGGAGAGGCTCCCCTTCTCCTGCACCACCGCGCGCACGGCGCGGTCCGCGTCGCTCTGCGTCACCCCGAGGGCGGCGAGCGCGCGCAGGGCCTCTTCCGCGGCCGGTGCGCGCTGCCCCACGCCGGACGACGCGAAGGCCAGGTCGTCCAGCTTGCCGGTGAGCTCCAGCACCACGCGCTCCGCCGTCTTCTTTCCCACCCCGCTCACCGCCGTGAGCGCCGCCACGTTCCGCTCGCGCACCGCCCGCACCACCGACTCGGCCGACATCGACGAGAGCATCGCCAGCGCCAGCCGCGGCCCCACGCCGTTGATGGTGAGCAGGCGGATGAAGACCGCCTTCTCGTTCTCGTCCAGGAAGCCGAAGAGCATCACCGCGTCTTCGCGCACCAGGTGATAGGTGCGCAGCGTGACCTGCTCGCCCAGGCGCGGCAGCCGCTCGAAGACGGTGGTGGGGATGGCGATCTCGTAACCCACGCCGCCCGGGGTCATCACCTCCACCCGCTCCAGGTCGCGGACCATCAGCTCGCCGCGAATCCGCGAGATCAACGGCGCCCTCCGGAGTTCTCGATCATCTGCCGCAGGTTGAAGGGGGGAGACTTGGCGGAAGGCCCGAAGCCGCGAAAGCAGTGCGTGAGCGCCAGGGCCACGCCGTCCGCCGCGTCGTGGGGCTTCGGGACTTCGCGCAGCTTGAGGAGGCGCTGCACCATCAATCCCACCTGGTCCTTGGTGGCCCGCCCCGCGCCCACCACGGCGGACTTCACCTCGGCGGGCGGGTACTCGGCCACCTCCAGCCCGTTGAGGGCGGCGGCGAGAAGAACGGCGCCGCGCGCGTGGCCCAGCACCACGGAGGTGCGGGCGTTCTTGGCGTAGAACACGCCCTCCACCGACAGCACGGCCGGCCGCGCGCGCGCGATCACCTCCACGATGCCCAGGTGGATGTCGCGCAGGCGTTCGGAAAGCGGCGCGCGGGCGTCGGTGCGAATGACGCCGCACTCCAGGAGCGAAAGGGCGCCGTCCGCCGCGCGGCGAACGACGCCGTAGCCGGTGACCGCGGTGCCGGGGTCCACCCCCAGCACCACGGACTCGGCGGGCCCGCGCGGCCCGCGCTCGCCAGCGGCGGACGGGCCCGGGGCGGCGATGGGCAAGCTCAGACCTCGGCCAGGGAGTCCATGTCGACGTCGGCGTTGGTGTACACCTTCTGCACGTCGTCCAGGTCTTCGAGCAGTTCCAGCAGCTTCACCAGCTGCCCGGCGGAGTCGCCCTCCACCCTGACCTCGGTTTTGGGGATCATGGCCAGCTCGGCCTCCTCCCACTCGATCCCCTTCTCGCGCAACGCGTCCTGCACGGCGCTGAAGTCGGTGACCTCGGTGAGCACGGTGTAGGTGCCCTCGTCGCTCTCCACGTCCAGCGCGCCGGTCTCCAGCGCCGCCTCCATCACCGTGTCCTCGTCGTACTTCTCGCCGTCGATGGTGATCTGGCCGCGGCGGGCGAACATCCAGGCTACGGAGCCGGTCGTCCCCAGGTTGCCGCCGTTGCGCGACAGCCAGCGGCGGATGTCGGCCACCGTGCGGTTCCCGTTGTCGGTGAGCGACTCGATCATGATCGCCACGCCGCCGGGGCCGTACGCCTCGTAGGTGATCTCCTCGTAGCTCACGCCCTCCAGCTCGCCCGTGCCCTTCTTGATGGCGCGCTCGATGTTCTCGTTGGGCATGTTGGCCGCGCGGGCCGTGTCCATGGCGAGGCGCAGGCGCGGGTTGCCGGCAGGGTCGCCGCCGCCGGCCTTGGCCGCCACCGTGATCTCACGGATGATCTTGGTCCAGGTCGCGGCGCGCCTGCTGTCCGTCAGCGCCTTCTTGTGCTTGATCTGCTTCCACTTGCTATGCCCCGCCATTCGGGCTTCCTCCAGATTCTGGGCTTTGCGCGTCGAAATCGCACGTTCGGAATGCAGCCTTTCAATATAACCAGACATTCAGCGACCTTCAACGCGCCCCCACCCCGAGTTGGTCCGGACCACTTTCTCCCGCCCCGGACCCGAACGGGCCGATCCCATCGCGCCCGCCACGCTGCCGGTTTTGTCCCGGCGCTGGCGGCGTCCGCCACTCCGTTTACCTTCGCCGCCTCCTTCCGCACGCCACAACGGCTCATCGCGCGGCAGTGAGTCCCGAAAAGCTTGCGGTTGTATATCACATACTATATAGTGAGGAGGGCGTGTGGCAAACGACACCTGCCGGGTTCACTTCCTACCCGGCGCCAGAAAGGCGCTTGGCAAGGTCGAGCGTTCCGATCGCGAGCGGCTGCCTTTCATTGAAGAAGCCGTGGGGAGCGTCATCGAGAATGGCTGGATCCTCTCAGTGCACAGCACCCTGATCAAGGTACTGGACCAGAAGCGACAGATCGGCGAGATCCGCGACATCGGCAGCGGCGGTTATCGGCTGTTCTTCTTCTGGCGCGACGGGCGTTCGGCGCGAACGCTCTTCATAACCGCCCTGGAGAAGAAGGCGAAGCTCAAAGCAAGAGCCCGCGTCCAGGCCTTCATCGATTCCGCGGACCGCCTGCGCCGCCGCTACTTTGACGAAATGGAAGAGGAGGGCCTGTGAAGAAGCTGGCAAAGCTCCCCGGCATCGACGCGCTGGAGCTGTTCGCGTCCATTCGCCGCGAAAACCCGGAGATCGCACGCGCCGAGGCGGCGATGGGGAGCCGCCTGGTGATCGCCCGGAACGTGCTGCGCTTGCGGGTGCGCGCGGGAATCACGCAGTCCGAGCTGGCGCGCCGCGTTGGCACCTCGCAGCCCCGCATCGCGCAGATCGAGTCGGCGCAGGCGAACGTCACGGTGGACACGCTGGACCGCATCGCCGCGGCGTTCGGGGTGGAGCCCGCCAAGCTCTTCAATCCGCGGACGCAGGCACAGGCGTAGGCAAGGAAAAGCACCACGCGGAGGAAAAGAGAAGAGGACGCGGAGGCTTCACTCACCCCGGCGTCCTCTCCCTGTTCCCTCCGCGTGATCGTTCTTCTTCCGCGAAGCTCGTCTTCATACCAGGTCCGCAATCTTTTGCCGGACCTGGTATCAGCCGGTGGATTCCGTGTAGTAGTCGTAGTAGTAGGCGTAGCGGCCGTAGCCGGCGACCTTCTGGTCCGGGTCGTTGAGCACGGCGCCCACGATCTGCGCGCCCACGGCCCGCAGCTGCTGCATGGCGTAGTGCGCGCTCTGCCGCTCCGTCCTGCCGGCGCGCACCACCACCAGCACCGCGTCCGCCTGCGCGCCCAGGATCTCCGCGTCCGCCGCGGCCAGCACGGGGGGCGTATCGATCACCACCAGGTCGTACTGCGCGTTCAGCTCGCGGATCAGCCGGCCCATGGACGCGCCGCCCAGCAGCTCGGAGACGTGCGGCACCAGCCGCCCCGCCGCGATCAGGTGCAGCCCGGGAACGGAGGTCTCGCGCACCACCTCGGAGATCGGCGACTCCCCCTCCAGCAGCTCGCTGAGCCCCGGCGTGCGCGCCTGCGAAAAGAGCCCGTGCAGCCGCGGGCGCCGCATGTCGCCGTCGATGATCACCACGCGCATCCCCTGCTGCGCGAAGGTCGTCGCCAGGTTGGCGCACACCGTCGTCTTTCCTTCGGACGCGGAGGCGCTGGTGACCAGCAGCGTGCGCGGCGGGTGCCCGCCCTGCGAAAAGATGAGGTGCGTGCGCAGCTTGCGGTACGCCTGCGAACCGGCGGACTGCATCTCGTCCACCGTCACCAGCCCGCGCTCCTGCTCCTCCGCCTTCTTCGGAAGGAGCCGCCGGACGTCCAGGCGCCTGGATGCCTTCAGCGGCCCGCCCAGCCGCGGGATGACGGCGATCACCGGCACCTGCAGCATGGACTCCGCGTCTTCGCGGCGCACGATGGCGGTGTTCAGCCGGTCCAGCACCAGCGCCCCGCCGCCGCCGATCATCAGCCCCACCAGCAGGGCGAAGAGCAGGCGGCGCCTCTTTCCCGTCCCCACGGGCCCCCCGGGGACCAGCGCCCAGTCCACGATGTCTACCTGACCCGCCTCCACCGCCTCGTCGATGCGCGCCTCCTGCACCCCGCGGCGCATGTCATCCACCATCTTCTGCAGCGTCTCCACCTCGCGGGAAAGGCGCATCTCCTCCGCCTCGGCGTCGGGAAGGGCGCTGATGGCGGCGGC
Organism: Longimicrobium sp.; assembly: GCA_036259455.1. Lineage (GTDB taxonomy): Bacteria > Gemmatimonadota > Gemmatimonadetes > Longimicrobiales > Longimicrobiaceae > Longimicrobium. Next base: position 11,303 of record DATABT010000318.1, read on the forward strand.
GTCGCTGGCCATCACCTGGTCCAGCACGCCAATCTGCGCGGCCAGCGCCTCGCTGCGGGCCTGCACGGCGCGCACCAGCCGGCCGCGGTAGGTGGAGATCAGCGAGTCCAGCTGCTGCACGTCGGGGTTCTCCGCCGCGCGCGACCAGCGCCCCGTGGTCAGCGAGTCGCGGGCCGTCTGGTACCTGATGAGCTGGTTGTACAGGCCCAGAATGCCGCTGTTGGACGCGATCTCCGGGCTGGCGGCCAGGGCGGCGATCTGCTCGCTCCCTTCGCGCCCGGGATCGCTGGCCAGCACGCGGCCCATCTGGTCGTAGATGCCCTTTTCCGTGATCAGCGCCTGGCGCTGGAGCCGGAACTGCGTCAGCCCCTCCTCGGTGGTGCGAAAGCTCTCGCGCGGGCTGAAGGAGCGCACGCCCTTGCGGAACGCGCTCAGCTGGTGCTGGGCCACGAGCAGAAGCGAGTCGGTGGTGCGCAGCTGCTCCTCCACGAACATGCGCCGCCGCCGCGACTCCGTCTGCGCGGAGTGCATGGACACGGTCTGGAAGGCGGCGGCGGCGCCGTTGGCCACGCGCTGCGCCAGGTGCGGGTCGTTGGCGGTGAACTGGATGTCCAGCACGTTGGTCATCTGCCGCTGGGTGGGGCTCATGGACCCGATCACCCACATGACCGCGCTCTGGTTGTCGATCACGTGCATCCGTGCCGACTCCACCGCCGGCCGCCTGCCGAACGTCAGCTGCGCGAGCCCCAGGTCCAGCGGCTGCCCGTACGGCGCCTCGGCGCGAATGCCGGCCAGCCGCCCCTGCACCATGCCGGGGCGAAAGGTCAGGTGCAGCGTGTCGCCGCTACGCGCGGCCGGAGAAACGCTGGCGCTGTCCAGCGCGTTCCAGGGAAAGCCCCGCGCCGCCTGCAGCCGCAGCCCCAGCGAGTCCACCACCCGCTGGGCGACGGCGCGGCTGCGCAGCACCTGGATCTGCGAAAGGATGGGGTCCGTGTACCACCCCGGCAGCTGGTCCGTCCGCCCCGTGCCGATCTCCCCCGCCAGCGCCTGGCGCGGGTTCACCAGCTGCACCGAGCTGGCGGCCGCGTAGCGCGGCGGCTCGCGGCTGATGCGGAACGCGGCGATGCCGGTGGAGACGAAGACGGCCGCCAGCACCAGCCAGGCGTGGCGCCGCAGCGCGGCCAGGTACTCGCGCATGGGGATGCCCTCGCCCGGCGGGGGCGCGGGGTCCGCTGCGTGCGAGCGCAGCAGCGGCAGGGGCTGCGCGCGGTGCGCGGCCTCGGGATGCGGCTGGCGGGGGCGGGGAACGATCTCGGACAAGGGCCCTGCGATGGAAGGAGGGTATGGCACGGGTCGCCCGCGCCCGTCAGTCCGGGTGCCGGCTGAGGTACCAGTCTACCGTGTGGCGCAGCCCGTCGCGGATGCCCACGCGGGCCCGGAAGCCGAAGAGCTCGCGGGCGCGGCGCGTGTCCAGCGACCGCCGCGGCTGGCCGTCGGGCTGCGTGGGGTCGAACGCCAGCCGGCCCTCGTACCCCACCAGCTGCGCGATGAGCCCCGCCAGCTCGGCGATGCGGATCTCGTTGCCGATCCCCAGGTTGACCGGCTCGGCGCCGTCGTAGTGCTCGGCGGCCAGCAGGAGCGCGCGGGCGGCGTCGTCCACGTACAGGAACTCGCGGGACGCGTTCCCCGTCCCCCACACCGGCAGCGTGGGAAGCTGTTCGCGCCGCGCCTCCACCATGCGGCGGACGAGCGCGGGGATCACGTGGCTGGTCGCGGGATCGAAGTTGTCGCGCGGGCCGTACAGGTTGGTCGGCAGCAGGTAGATGCCGTTCATTCCGTACTGCTGCCGGTAGGCCTGCAACTGCACGAGCAGCGCCTTCTTGGCGATGCCGTACGCGGCGTTGGTCTCTTCCGGGTACCCGCTCCAGATCTCCTCCTCGCGGAAGGGAACGCGGGTGTACTTGGGATAGGCGCAGACGGTCCCCACCTGGACGAACTTCTCCACCCCCGCCCGGCGCGCCTCTTCGATCATCATCACGCCCATTACGGCGTTGGCGTAGAAGAAGCGTCCGGGGTTCGCGCGGTTGGCGCCGATGCCGCCCACCTCCGCGGCCAGGTGCATCACCATCCGCGGCCGCGACTCGGCGTACAGGCGCTCGACCTCCGCCTGCCGGGTGAGGTCGAAGTCCGCGCGGCGCGCCACGAACGGATCGGCGCCCAGCGCCTGAAGCCGCTCGACCACGTGCGAGCCCAGGAACCCGCCGCCGCCGGTGACGAGCACGCGGCGGCCCGCCCAGAATTGCGGGCTGGATTCGCGTTCGGGATGGGTGGGGGGACCGGATGCCTCGGGGCCGTCGCTCGGGGTCATCGGCTCGGGATTCGGGAAACGTCGGTCACGGCTTGGCGGTAGACGGCGATCGTATCGCGCACCATGCGCTCCAGGCTGAACTCGCGGCGCACCCGCTCGCGCGCCGCCTCTCCCATCCGCCGCCGCAGCGCGTCGTCGCCCAGCAGGCGGTTCAGCGCGGCGGCCAGGGCGTCCGCGTCCTCCGGCGGCACGGTGATCCCGCTCTCGCCGTCGCGGCTGACGAACGGAACGCCGGTGTGCAGCTTCGTGTTCACCACCGGCGTGCCGGCGGCCATCGCCTCCAGCTGCACCAGGCCGAACGCCTCGCTGCGGGCGATGGCGGGGAGCACGAACACGTCGGCGGCGTGGTACCAGGGCGCCAGCTCCGGCACCTGGCCGGGAAAGCCGGCGCGGTCCGCGATCCCCAGCTCCGCCGCGCGGGCCTGCAGCGCGCCGCGCAGGGGACCGTCGCCCAGAATCACCAGGCGGGCGTCCACCGCCCTCATCGCCCGGACAAGGTAGTCAAACCCCTTGTAATACACCAGTCTACCCACCCCCAGCACCATCCTGGGGCCATGGCGCGCACGGATCGCCGCGACGGCATCCTCGTCCGCCGTCTCGAACTCCCGCGCGCGGATCCCGAACGGCACGATCCGCACCCGTTCCGCGTGCCTGCGCAGCACGGGCGAGCTGTGGGCGTAGTCCGGCGAGGAGGCGAGGATGGCGTGCGCGCCGCGCAGAAAACGCTGCAGGATGGGCGAAAACGCCGCGCCCAGCACGCGCTGCCGCACGATGTCGCTGTGGTAGGTGACCACGAGCGGGCCCCGCCGTCCGCTGGCCAGGTACGACAGCACGGCGGTGGGATTGGGATGATGAAAGTGCACCACGTCCGCGTTCGCCTCGCGGATGGCGCGCGCCATCTTCGGGTTGATGCTGGCCGACGCGAAGGTGGCGAGCGCGCCCATGCGGGTGACGGGGATGCCGCCGTCGCTCTCGCGCACGGTCCGACGCCCGTCATTGGAGACGAGCACCTGCACGTCCACTTCGCTCCGGAGCTCGTGCACCAGCGTCTGGACGTGGCTTTCCATCCCCCCGTGGTGCGGCGGATAGAACTTGCCCACCTGCAGCACGCGCATCATCCCCACCCCCCAGAAGGAATGATCTCACACAGGGTCAACAGGGTTCGTTCTTCGCGAGAGCAAACCCTCTTTACCCCGTTGACCCCGTGCGAGGCATTCTTTTCTGATCTCACGCCGCCTCCAGCACGTTCGCGTAGACGCGGGCGATGGCGTGCGCGTAGGCGGCGAGGGTGTAGCGCTCGGCGCGATGCAGGGCGGCGGCGCGGGCCTCCGCGCGCACTTCGGGGGACGCAAGGCGGTCGAGGGCGTCGCCCAGCGCTTCGGCCCAGGCGTCCGGCTCCGCGCGCGTGACGTACCGCACCGCATCGCCCGCGACCTCACGGAAGACGGTGAGGTCCGCGGCGACGGCGGTGGCGCCGCAGGCCATCGCCTCCACCAGCGGCAGGCCGAACCCTTCGCGCTCGGAGGGATACACCACCAGCGCGGCGCGGCGGTAGATGGCCGCCAGCGTCTTCCGCTCCACGAACGGCACCTCCACGATGCGGTCCGCGATCTCGTGCTGCTCGGCGATGCGGCGCTGCTCCGGCTCCAGCGCGCCGCCCACGCGCACCAGCCGCGCGCCGGGGACGACCGGCGCGAGCTCGGCAAAGGCCTTCAGCAGCAGGGGGATGCGCTTGCGCGGGACGGTGGATCCCACGTGCAGCAGGTCCACGCGCGCGCCCGGCGGGCCCAGCAGCCGCGCCGCCTCCGCGTCCGCCGCGGCATCCGGCTCCGGCGAGAAGTGCGGGTGCGCGGGGAGCGGCACGGTGGCCACGCGCTCCGCCGGCAGCACGCCGTGCGACAGCAGTTCCGCGCGCACTGCGTCGCTGTCGCAGACGACGAACGCCGCGCGCCGCAGCCCGCCCAGCAGCCGCGCCGACATCGCGCGGAACCACGCCGGACGCGGATCGCGCTTGGGATCGAGGATCGAGCGGAAGGCGTCCAGGTCGTGGCAGGTGACGACGGTGCGCGCCGCCGGCAGCGCGTGAACCAGGTGCGCGTAGCTGTGGTCCGCCACGTGGTACAGGTCCATCCCCCGCGCGTGGCGCCGCAGCCAGCGCGGATACGCCAGGTGCCGCGCCATCAGCCGGTCCGCGTTGTGGCCGGTGCGCCCGCGCAGCACGCGGCCGAACGCGCGCGGCATCCGCGGGCGCAGCGCGGCGGGCTCCCATTCCGGCGCGTGCGCGCGCAATCCATCCACCAGCAGCTCGGCGGCGAGATCCATGCTCGGCCACCCCTCCTCCGCGTAGTCGCAGACCACGCCCACCGTCAGCGGGGGGAGCAGATGAACCATGCCTGGCTGTTGATGAGCCCGCCCAGCGCCGGCACGGGCGAAAAGCGCGTCTCGCGCAGCGTGAAGTCGCGCCGCAGGCGGACGGCCAGGCGGCGCCAGTTGAAGCCCTTGTGGCCGTGGTAGCGGTTGGGTGAGCCGTCGGGGAACGTCGTCTGGTAGACGGGGCGGTCGATGGACGTCTCCGCGTCCGCGAACACCATCCGCGCCAGCTCGCCGGGGGTGAACCGCTCGCGGTCCTGGTATCCGCTCACGCCGCGCAGCCCCGCCAGCGCGCGCGCCGCCGTCTTCACCAGCAGCGTGGGCCCCGTCTCCACCGGCACGCTGACGATGACGACGCCGGCCGGCGCCACCAGCCGCCGCATCTGCCCGATCACCCGCTCCATCGCCTCGGGCGTGCAGTGCTCCAGCACCTCCATGCACGTCACCACGCCAAAGGACGCGTCCGGCAGCGCCGCCACCTGGTCCGTGTGGATGAACCGCAGCTCGTTCAGCGCCCCGAACCGTTCGCGCGCGTTCTCCACCAGCGCGGCATCGATCTCCGCGCCGACGGATCGGGGAAACAGGTCGTGCACCAGCGCCAGGAAGGTCCCGTCGCCGCAGCCGTAGTCCAGCAGCGTGGCGCCCGCGTACGGCTGCACCACCCGCCGCGCCGTCGCGAAGCGCCGCCCGTGGCTCCACCCGATCAGCCCCCGCCCGAACAGCTGCTTCCGCGCATACTCGCCGGAGCGGAGGGGGTCGGATTCGCGTTCGTCTGCTGACTCGTTACCCGACATCTACACGGAAAGAAAATTGGTTTCCTGAGGGAGGCGCCCGCAGGAACTTGATCGCTCAAAAAAAGCCATGTGCGCCGACCGAAGGATCTCGCCCGCGGCACGCGAACCCGCCTTCCATGCACATCGGCCGCCACCCAGCGGCCGCGAAGAGTAACCTTCTGTCGCGCCCACCGGTCGAGCAACCTCGGCGCGGCCGCTCCTGAATAGAAAGCAGTCCAGACGAGCCGTCCGTACAGCGGGGCGCGGCACCTGCCCGGGTGAGTAGATTTCGCAGTCGGCGCCACGGGTTCCTGCACCGGCAACGGTCACGCGGCGCCTCCTTCGAAATGACAGCCGCGGCGTGATCTGCTTTCATCCGACACGGTGCGCGCGTAGCGCCGAGTGACTCAGGAATCAATGCCCGGATGGGGACGAGCCGGCAACGCGCAGCAGGGAGTCGAAAAAATCCAGGTGCCGCCGCGCGCAGACGTCCAGGGCGTACTCGGCGGCGGCGCGGGACCGGCCGCGGGCGCCGAGGTCGGCGCGGCGGGCGGCCGAGGCGAGCAGCGTGTCGATGGCGCGCGTCCATGCGGCGACGTCGTCCTCCGGCGCGATCATCCCGGCGTCGGCCAGGACGTGCGGAATCTCGCCGCTGTCGCTTCCAATGACGGGCACGCCGCAGGCCATCGCCTCCGTGAGCATGCGGCCGAGCTGCTCCTGCCAGCGCGGCGTGGTGCGGCTGGGCGCGCAGAGCAGGTCCATCGCGTTCAGGTAGTCCGGCACCGCCTCGTGCGAAACGCCCGTCACGACACGCACGCGGTCGCCGTGGCGCGCGGCCCACGCGCGCAGCTCCGCCTCCATCTTCCCCCCGCCCACGAAGAGCGCGCGCCACGGCTGCCCGCATCCATCCAGCGCCCGCATCAGCGTCTCCAGCCCCTTCTCGGGGATGAAGCGGCCCAGGTAGCCGGCGACGGGCCGATCATCATCCTCCATCCACCCCAACGAGGCCCGGACGCGCACGCCGGCCTCGGGATCGGGGCGAAAGAGCGCGGTGTCCACCCCCGGCGCGATCACGCGGTGCGGACGGCGGGCGTAGCGGGGGCGCGGCGCCAGCACCTGCTCCACCAGGCGGCCGAACGCGATCCAGCCGTCCGCGCGGCGCATGGCGTAGCGTTCCATCCAGCCGAACGGCGGCGGGTAGCGCTTGGGCAGGTTCTGAAAGGTGGCGAACACCAGCTTCGCCTCGCGCGGCGTCCACGCGGCCACCTGCGCGCCCGCGAGGATGAACGGCTCCTCCCAGCAGTGCACCACGTCCCAGCCGCGCCGCAGCAGGGCCCGCAGCTCCGCGCCGTAGCGCATGGCGTGGATGCGCCCCGCGCCGTGCACCGTCAGCGCCTCCACGCGCTCGCCGGGGGCGGCGTGCAGCGTGATCGGGCCCAGGTCGCCGGGAAAGGACGCGGGCCCGGCGGAGGTCACCTCCCACTCCCCCGCCCCGGCCTGCGCCATCGCCTGCGCAAGGCGGCGGTTGGTCGCCACGACGTACGAGTGGCCCAGCGTCAGCAGCCGCTTCACGGTGCGTCCGGGCCGCGGTAGGGGATGGAGCCCTTCATGGCCATCCAGGCGCGCAGCGTGGACCACCGCACCGGCCGCCGCTCGCGGCGCACGCGCGGCGCCGAATCCGCCAGCGCGCGGAGGATGCGGCGGAAGCCGCCGGGATCTTTCCCGCCCCAGTGGCGCCGCATGGGAAAGTAGCGCAGAAGCCGCGGCCCCAGCATCCCCAGCGCCACCGGCAGCGGCTCGTTCAGAAGCCCGGAGAGCGCGTCGTTGCGGACGGTGAGGTACAGAAAGCGCCGCGGATCGCGTCCCGACGGATCGGCGAGATGGGCGACGGGGGCGTTCGGCAGATAGACGACGCGTAGGCCGGCGTCCAGCAGCCGCAGGGTCAGCTCGCGTTCCTCCCCCATGATCTGCAGGATCTCGCGGTAACCGCCGGCCGCCAGCAGCGCGTCGCGGCGGATCATGTGCGCAAAGCCGATGAAGGTGCGCACCAGGGCCGGCTCCGTGGCCGCCGAAGGCTGCGCGCCGGGGGGATACAGCCGGCCGTGGTGCG
>DATABT010000319.1:0-2672 GCA_036259455.1 Longimicrobium sp.
CCCGCTGCGCGGATGGTACTGCCGGGGCCACCCGGTGGGAGAGTACGGCGCCGCCGGCCTTGTCTTGACGAAGCCCGCTCCGATCCTCGTGATCGGGGCGGGCTTTCGTCGTTGCCGCATGGCTCCTCGCGCAAGGCGGGCCGCGGCTTTTTGCACGCAGAGAAGCAGAGGAACAGAGCAGCAGAGACAATCGTTACTCTCCGTTTCTCTGGCTCTCTGCTGCTCTGCGTGAATGCTGTTCTTTTTTCTTCAATTCCCCCCACCGCCTCCAGCCGCGCGCCGACGCTCCGACATCCCCCACCCGCCACGCCGCGAACGGGCGTCCTGCGCCGCGGACTGACGCCGCCGTGACCGAAATGCCTCACTTGCGGTCCGTCAGGGACACGGACGCGCACGGGAGGGGCTGGAGCGGTGCACCTGCTGCCTGCACGGAACCCGTCGCAAACGTGCAGAACTGGGTCACGGATGACCCGATTCGCGCATGGGTGGGGCTGCAGTGGGTAATCTGCCGCCGGTTGTGCGACATCCTTGCCCCATTGAGTGCCGCGAACTATACTACTGTCCGCAGGCGTCCTCCACCGGCGTAAGCCGGAGTCCTTATTCGTTCGCTCCTCTGGGGCAAGAGAAATGAGCGACACAACCCCCACCGAATCCGCCATCAGCGTGCTCATCTGCGACGATGAAGAGCTGCTGGTCAAGAGCTGCGGACAGATCCTCTCCAGCGAGGGGTATACCGTCTATACCGAGGGGCGGGGCAAGAACGCCCTGGAAAACGTGCGGCGCCATCGGCCCGACATCGTCCTCACGGACCTGATGCTGCCCGACATGGACGGGCTCACGCTGCTCAAGGAGATCAAGAAGCTGGCGCCGGAGACGCTGGTGGTGATGATCACCGGCTTCGCCACGGTGGACAGCAGCGTGGAGGCCATTCGCGCGGGCGCGTACGACTACATCCCCAAGCCGTTCACGGCCACGCAGCTGCGCATCCTCATCGGGCGCGCGGCGCAGCAGGTGCAGCTGGTGCGCGACAACGCCCACCTGCGCGATCAGCTGAAGAAGCACTACAGCTTCGAGAACATCATCGGCACCAGCGACAGCATTCAGAAGGTGTTCTCGGTGGTGTCTCGGGTGGCGCCCACGGACGCCAGCGTCTTCATCTCTGGCGAGTCGGGAACGGGCAAGGAGCTCATCGCGCGCGCCCTGCACGCCAACAGCCGGCGCTCGGACCGCCAGTTCATGGCCATCAACTGTGCGGCACTCCCCGAGAACCTGCTGGAGAGCGAACTGTTCGGGCACGAGAAGGGCGCGTTTACCGATGCCCGCGAGACCAAGCGCGGGCTGTTCGAGGTGGCGTCGGGCGGCACGCTGTTCCTGGACGAGGTTTCGGAGATGAGCATGGAACTGCAGGCCAAGCTCCTTCGCGTGCTCCAGGAGCGCCGCATTCGCCGGGTGGGCGGCGAGAACGAGATCGCGATCGACGTGCGCGTGGTGTCGGCCACCAACCGGGACCCGGACCAGGCGGTGCGCGACGGCAACCTGCGCCAGGACCTGCTGTACCGGCTGAACGTGGTGCCGGTGAAGCTTCCGCCGCTGCGGCAGCGGCGCGAAGACATTCCCGCGCTGGCGCAGCACTACCTGCGCAAGTTCGGCCAGGAGTACGAGCGCGGGAACCTGCGCTTCTCCCCGGACGCGCTGCGGGTGCTGAGTGACTACCACTGGCCCGGCAACGTGCGCGAGCTGCAGAACATGGTGGAGCGCATCGTTTCGCTCTGCCTGCCGGGGCAGGAGATCACGGCCGAGGACCTGCCGGAGGAGCTGTCGGCGCGGCCCACGAACGGGCGCTCGTCGGCCCCCGTCTCGGCGAACGAGCCGTTCCACGAGGCCAAGACGGAGGCCATCGCCATCTTTGAGAAGGAGTACCTGCGCGACCTGCTGCGCCGGCACAACGGCAACATTTCGCAGGCGGCGCGCACGGCCGGCATCGACCGCAAGACCATCCACCGCATGCTCACCAAGTACGACCTGGAGGGCCGCGAGGTCGCCTGGTGAGCCCGCGCTGAGCGGGTGTCACGCGCAGGAAACGAGGGAGGACGCGGATGCAGGATTCATCCGCGTCCTCTCTTATTTTTTGTGTGACACGCTCCTCTCCCGCGTCTGGTACCGGCTTCTCGCGCTGAAGCACGACGCCGGCGACCACCTGCAGGCCATCGCGACGCGGGTGGGGCCTCGGCGCCCGCTTGACGCGCGGTCCGCGGGTTGTGCATCCTCGGCGGATGTTCGATGCGTATCTCTCGCGCTGGGGGCTCGAGCCGGACGGCGAGCCGCTCGTCACGCACGGCAGCGTCCTGTTGCCGGTGCGTCGCGACGGCGTGCCGCTGATGCTGAAGGTCACGCGCGAGGCCGAGGAGCGTGCCGGCGCGGCGCTGATGGTGTGGTGGGAGGGTAACGGCGCCGCGCGCGTGCTGGAGCACGACGGCGAAGCCCTGCTGGTGGAACGCGCCGTCGGCTCGCGATCGCTGGTGGCGATGGCGCGCGGCGGCGAGGACGATGAAGCGAGCCGTATCCTGTGCGCGGCCGCCGCCCGGCTGCACGCGCCGCGGGGTTCGCCACGCCCGCCGGCGCTGGTTCCGCTCGACCGCTGGTTCCGCGCGCTGGAGCCCGCCGCCGCGGCG
>DATABT010000320.1:0-3160 GCA_036259455.1 Longimicrobium sp.
CGCGAGCAGACGCGCCGCTTCGCCCTGGAGCTGGGGGTCATCGGCCTCATCAACGAGCAGTACGCCGTCTTCGAGCGGCGGGTGTACGTGATCGAGGTGAACCCGCGGGCGTCGCGGACGGTGCCGTTCGTCAGCAAGGCCACGGGGGTGCCGCTGGCCCGCATCGCCGCGCGGCTGATGGCGGGCGAGAAGCTGGCGGACTTCCACCTGCCGGAGGAGATCCCGGTCGGCGGCGTGGCGGTAAAGGAGTCCGTGTTCCCCTTCAACAAGCTGGAGGGCGACACGCTGCTGGGGCCGGAGATGCGCTCCACCGGCGAGGCCATGGGCTTCGACGACAGCTTCGGGATGGCGTTCGCCAAGGCGCAGACCAGCGCGGGGATGGACCTGCCGTCGCAGGGCAACGTGGTGATCACCGTGAACGACCGCGACAAGCGCACGGCCACCAACTTCGCCCGGCGGCTGCACGACATGGGGTTCCGCATCCTGGCCACCGGCGGCACCGCGCGCTACTTCCGCCAGCGCGGCGTGCCCTGCGAGACCATCTACAAGGTGGGCGAGGGACGGCCGAACATGGCTGACCACCTGATCTCGGGCGAGGTGGCGCTGCTCATCAACACGCCGCTGGGCAAGCAGAGCCAGTACGACGACTACACGGCCCGCCGCGCCGCCATCGCGTACAAGGTGCCCTACATCACCACCACGTCGGCGGCGGAAGCCGCCGTGGACGCCATCAGCGCCCTGCGCAGCCGCACGCGCGAAGTGCGCAGCATCCAGGAGCGCACCGCGGGGCTGGTGGGGGCGACTGCCTGACAACGTCTCGCGGAGGGTGCGGAGGACAAAGAGGGCGCGGATGACGTTTTCCGCGTCCTCGATCTTTCTGCCCGAAGTGGTGCTTCGATTTCCGGGCACCGCACGATCCTTGTGCGGACGGCGGGTTTGTGGTGATGATTATCGCGCGCTGCGCCTCCGCAGCTGGATGTATTTGGGAGAAGCATGGGACCATCCGACACCTCGCCCGAAGCCGAGCGCTTTCTCATCGAGGGCTACCGGCGCATGACGCCCGCTGAGAAACTGGCGCGTGTGTTCTCGCTCAACCGCATGATCGAGCAGCTTCAGCGTGCGCGCATCACCGCCGACTATGGTGACATGCCGGAGCACGAGATGCGCTTGCGCCTTGCCGCGTTGCGACTGGGGCGGGAAACCATGGTGAAGGTGTTCGGATGGGATCCTGAGGAGAAGGGCTGGTGAGCGCGATGGAGGAAGCGCTTGCCGTTACGCTCCACGTCATCGGTGCGCTGGAGCAACTCCGTGTGCCGTACGTGGTCGGAGGCTCCATCGCGAGTCCGATATACGGGAAACCCCGTGCGACGCAGGACGTGGATGTCATCGCCGATCTCGGAGAAGAGCACATCCCCCCGTTCATCACTGCCTTGCAGAACGACTTCTACCTTGATGAGCCGGCTGTACGAGATGCGGTTCGCCGGCGATCGACGTTCAACGTGATCCACCTCGCAACCATGTTCAAGGTGGACGTGTTCGTCGCAAAAAAGGATGTGCCGACGGCTCAGGAACTCGCGCGTCGTCGCACATATGTTCCTCCGGAAGCGCCGGACAGGGAGATCGCCCTCGCCAGTCCAGAGGACGTAGTCGTACAGAAGCTGTACTGGTATCGGCTTGGGGACCACGTGTCGGAGCGACAGTAGACCGATGCAATGCAGGTCCTCCATGTCCGAGGGAAGCAATGGATCAGCACTACATGCAAGAACTCGCCATTGAGCTGGGCGTTGAAGATCTGCTCGCGAGAGCTCTCCGGGAATCAGGGCTGGGCGATTGAATGCGCCGGCAGCCTCATGCGTTGCGCATCTGCTCTGTCGTCCTCTTCTCTCTCTCCTGCATGCACACCATCCGCATCGCTTACCGCCGCATGCACAACCAGCGGCTCGAGGGGCCGTCGTTCTCCGATCCCGTAGAGGTGGTGGGGTGGCTGGGGGCGGTGCAGTCGCAGGATTACGGGCCGGCCAAGTGGTCGCTGGGGGAGCGGTGCGAAGGCGTCGCGGACGCGGACGTGGACCGGGTGTTCGCGGGGGGTGGCATCCTGCGGACGCACATGCTGCGGCCCACCTGGCATTTCGTGCTACCGGCGGACATCCGGTGGATCCAGGAGCTTACCTCGCCGCGCGTCCACGCCCTCAATGCGTACTACTACCGCCAGACGGGGCTGGACGACGGCCTGCGCGCCCGCTGCAACCGCCTGATCACCGCGGCGCTGCGCGGCGGCAACCACCTGACGCGCCGCGAACTGGAAGGCGTGCTCGCCCGCGAGGGGATTGCGCTCAAGAGCCTGGGGATGGTGTACGTGCTGATGCAGGCCGAGCTGGACTGCATCGTCTGCAGCGGCGCGCTCAAGGGACGGCAGCACACGTACGCGCTCTTCGAGGAGCGCGTGCCTGACGCGCCCTCGCTCACCCGCGACCAGGCGCTGGCGGAGCTCGTTGTCCGCTACTTCACCAGCCGTGGCCCTTCGACGCCGCGGGACCTGCGCTTCTGGTGCAGCCTGCCGCTGGCCGACATCGACCGCGGCATCGAGCTGGCCGGCGAGCGGCTGGTGGCGGAGGAGATCGACGGCCGCACCTTCTGGCGCGCACCCGGCGAGACGCCATCGGACGCGCCGCGGCCCAGGGTGCACCTGCTGCAGGGGCTGGACGAGTACTTCGTGGGCTACGGCGAGACGCGCGCGTTCTGCGACCCGTCCGGCGTGCGGCCGTCGCCCGTGGATCGCGCCATCTACAACGGCGCCCTGATCCTCGACTCGCAGCTGGCCGGTCACTGGAAGCGCACGGTCACCAGACGCGGCGTGTCCTTCACCGTCGCGCTGCGCATCCCGTTCGACGACGCGCAGATGGCCGCACTGCACGCCGCCGCGGACCGCCATGGCGCGTTCCTCCGCCTCCCCGCGAGCGTGGAAGCGGAGGTGATGTGAGCGCTGGACGGGGCGGGGGAAATCGTCCCAGAGTGTTCCCCCCTCTCGGATCCCGATCAAGTCATCCTGAGAGTGTGTTCAAAGATTCCGAGTTCCTGACGAAAGCGCTTGATTTCCTGAGGGAGCGCACACGGCAAAGCCGAAGATACACAACCGGTTGCGCGCGACCGAAGGATCTCC
>DATABT010000321.1:0-5608 GCA_036259455.1 Longimicrobium sp.
TTGCGCTCCGTGGGATGCCGGCCGATGGGCGCATCCACCCCGACTTCGTCTTTCGGCAGATGGCCCCAGGCGGCGGCCAGGTACGCGCGCCTGATCCGCCGCGCCCTGAGCTCGGCCGAAAGCGCGCGGTGGGCGTCGTCGTGCTTGGCGACCACCATCAGCCCCGACGTGTCCTTGTCCAGGCGATGGACGATCCCCGGCCGCAGCACGCCGCCGATGCCGGACAGGTCGCCTACCGCGTGCAGCAGCGCGTTGACCAGCGTGCCCGTGGGATTGCCGGGCGCGGGATGGACGACCAGCCCCGGCGGCTTGTCGATGACCAGCAGGTCGTCGTCCTGGTGGACGATGGTGAGGGGGATGGCTTCCGGCGCGAGGTGCGACGGCTCGGGAGGCGGGATGCGCACCTCCACGCGGTCTCCGCGCGCGGGGCGGTCGCGCTTCTTCGGCACCGCGCCGTTGAGCGTGACGCGCCCCTGCTCGATGAGCTGCGCCGCCCGTGAGCGCGAGACGTCCAGGCGGGCCGCGAGCCACGTATCCAGCCGCTCCCCCGCCTCGTCGCCGACGACCAGCTCGATGACCTCGTCAGCCGACCCGGAAGTGCTCATGCAAAGGAAGGACGTGGCCGATCAGGTGCACGTTCGATGGTCTGGATGGGACCAGGAGGCAGTTCCGGGTGCCGCGCGTCGTGGGTGGCTCCCGCCGCACGCCCCCTCCGCTCGCCCAGAGCGTTTCATTCCCCGGGAAGCAGGTGATGATATCCTGAGTCATTCGGCGCTACGCTCACCCTGTGGGATGAAAGTCGCTCGCGCCGCGGCTGTCATTTCGAAGGAGGCGCCGCGTGACCGCTGCCGGTGCAGGAACCCGTGGCGCCGACTGAGAAATCTACTCGCCCGGGCAGGTGCCACGCCCCGCTCGACGACCCTCGCCCGAATGGGTCTTTCTATTCAGGGAGCTCCCGCACGGAATGCCATCGTGCACAATGCTCTGGGCGCGACCGATGGACCCTGTCCGCGAAGCGAAGTCCCCTTCCCTCGCACCGAAGCGCGCCTGTCGCTTTGCCGGCAAGGTCCTTCGGTCGCCGCCGTAGCTCGTGCACGGGCAGGAGCTTGCGCGGCGGCTCCCTCAGGGTGACATCGTGCCGGGGAGAGATTCTTCAACACGCTCTCGGGCTCGCACCTCCCCCCAAACCCCTGGGAGGTTGAACTGCGCACCGTTCACCCGCGACGGGACATGGGGTTGAAGCCCCGCGCAGTTTGCGGGGCTTTCCGCTGTTGTTGCGGGAGTTTACTCGCTCAGGCGCGAGCGCGGCGAAGCGCGCCGACGCCCGCACTCCCGCACTTCACGAGTCGACCGCCTCCTCCTTCTCCAGCCTCTGCTCCTCGCGCCAGAGCGACACCGCCAGCAGCAGCGCGCCCACGGTCACCCCGATGTCGGCCACGTTGAACACGGGCCAGCGCACGTCGCCAAAGCCGAAGTCGAAGAAATCCACCACCCCGCGCGAGCTGCGGATGCGGTCGATCAGGTTCCCCAGCGCGCCGCCGGTGACCAGCGCAATGGAGATGAGCCGCGTCCTGTCGCGCCACGGCGTCTGCCGGTACATCAGGTACAGCAGCACCGCCGCGGCCACCGGCAGAATGCTGAACGCGATGCGCGACCAGTCGCCCAGGTGGATTCCGAACGCGGCGCCGCGGTTGAAGATGTACGTAAGGCGAAAGAAGTCGCCGATCACCGGCACCGGATCGTACAGCCGCAGCGTACGCTCCACGATGAACTTGGTGATCTGGTCGATGGCGATCAGCCCCAGGGTGAGCCCCAGGTAGAGCACCATCTTCTTGCGCGCCTCGTCCGGCGTGTCGGGGCGCACCACGGGCGTGGTATCCGTCATCGTTTCGCTCATCTCGCCTCGTTCGGAACGCGGGCGATCGCCACGGTCCCCGCCACGCCGTCCAGGTCCACCTCGCGCGACGCCTCGTACCGCTCATCGTCGTTCACCGATCCCGTCTCCAGCTCCACGGCCAGCGTTTCGCCGGCCACGAAGTCGCCCCACGTGCGGGTCACGTCCAGGATCTCGCCGTCGCCAAAGATCCCCAGGCGAATGCGGTCCTGCACCTCCAGCCCCGTTTCCTTGCGCAGGTTCTGCACCCGGTTGACGAGTTCGCGCGCCAGCCCCTCCAGCCGCAGCTCCGGCGTGATGGCCGGGTCCAGCGCGACGGTGAAGCCGGCCTCGTCCGCCGTGGCAAAGCTGCCGCGCGCGCTCTGCACCAGGTCAAAGTGCTCGGCGACGACGTCGAACGCCTGGCCGTCCGCCTTCACCTTGAGCGGCTCGCCGCGCTTGAACGCCGCCAGCACGCCGCTCTCCAGCCCGCGGATGGCGTCCGCGATGCGAGGCGTCAGCTTGCCGAACACCGCGCCCAGCGCCTTGAAGTTGGGCCTGGCGCTGAACGTCACCAGCTCCTCGGCGGCGTGCATGAACTCCACCGTGCGCACGTTCAGCTCGTCGCGCAGAATGGCGAGCAGCGCGCCGTCTACCTCGTAGCCGTCGGGCACCACCGCGTACAGCGTCCCCAGCGGCTGGCGCACGCGGATGCCGACGGAATCGCGCGCCGCGCGGCCCAGCGTGGACAGCGTGCGGACGGCCTGCATTCCCCGCTCCAGCCGCTCATCCACCGACGCCGGATCGCCCGCCGGGAACTCCGCCAGGTGCACGCTGCCGCCGGTGAGCGCGCGGTGCAGCCAGTCGCTCAGGAAGGGAGCGAACGGCGCCATCAGCCGCGACACCGTCACCAGCGCCTGGTGCAGCGTGGCGAAGGCGGCGCGCGTGTCCGCCGCGTCGGCCGAGCCCCAGAACCGGTCGCGCGAGCGGCGGACGTACCAGTTGCTCAGGTCGTCCACCACGAACTCGGCGATCTCGCGCACGGCGTGCGTGAGGTTGTATCCCTCCAGGTCTTGCGTGACGTCCGCCGTCACCGTCGCCAGGCGCGAGAGGAGCCAGCGGTCCAGCAGGCTGCGCTCCGCCGGCGCCGGCGCATCCGCCGTCCACCCCTCCAGGTTGGCGTACATGGCAAAGAAGCGGTACGTCTGGCGCAGCGTGTCGAACGTCTTGCGCTGCACCTCCCTGACCCCCTCCGGGTCGAACCGCTTGGGGAGCCATGGGTTGGACGACGACAGCAGGTACCAGCGGATGGTATCGGCCCCAAAGCGGTCGATGGCCTCCCACGGGTTCACGATGTTGCCGCGGGACTTGCTCATCTTGAGCCCCTTGTCGTCCAGCAGCATGTCGTTGACGATCACGTGCCGGTACGGCGGTTCCGTCTTCCCGAGCAGCGTGGAGATCGCCAGCAGCGAGTAGAACCACCCGCGCGTCTGGTCCACCCCCTCGCAGATGAACTCCGCCGGGAACTGCCGCGCCTGCTCGGCCTCGTTCTCGAACGGGTAATGGTGCTGCGCGAACGGCATGGAGCCGCTGTCGAACCAGACGTCGATCACCTCCGGCGTCCTGCGCATCGTTCCGCCACACTCCTCGCACCTCCACTCCAGCTCGTCCACGTACGGGCGATGCGGATCGGGAAGCTCGGTGCGACCTGTCTTCTGCCGCAGCTCGTTGAACGAGCCGATGAAGTGGACGTGCGACGGCTCGCGGTCGCACACCCACGCCGGCAGCGGCGTGCCCCAGTACCGGTTGCGGCTGATGGCCCAGTCCACGTTGTTCTCCAGCCACTCGCCAAAGCGGCCGGTGCCGATCTCCGGCGGAAACCAGCGGATCTGCGCGTTGTTGGCCAGCAGCTGGTCGCGCACGGCGGTGGTGCGGATGAACCACGAGTCGCGCGCCATGTACAGCAGCGGGCTCTGGCACCGCCAGCAGTGCGGGTACGAGTGCTCCTCGCGCGACGACTTGAACACCTGGCCGCGCTGCTTGAGGTCGATGAGCAGGTCGGTGTCCGCGTCCTTGACGAACTTGCCGCCGACCAGCGGCAGGTCCTCGCGGAACGCGCCGCGGTCGTCCACGGGACGAAGCACGGGGAGGCCCACGGACTGCCCCAGCGCGTAGTCGTCCGCGCCGAAGGCGGGGGAGATGTGCACGATGCCCGTGCCGTCGCCGCTGCTGACGAAGTCCGCCGTGTAGACGTGCCAGGCGTTGCGCACCTGCTCGTCGGAAAAGCCGGCCGGCCGCACCCAGTCGAACGGCCGCCGGTACGCCAGGCCGACCAGCTCGTCCGGGCGATACGAGCGCACGATCTCCGCGTCGTCGCCGAAGAGGGCGGGGACGCGGGCGCGCACCAGCACGTAGCGCCTCCCCTCGCGCGCCACCTCCACGTACTCCTCCTCCGCGCTGATGGCCAGCGCCACGTTGCTGACCAGCGTCCACGGCGTGGTCGTCCAGACCAGCAGTTCGCGGCCGTCCGGCAGTCCGTCCGCGCCCAGCACGGGCACGGTCAGGTAGAGCGACGGGTCCTTGACGTCCTTGTACCCCTGCGCGACCTCGTGGCTGCTGAGGCCCGTGCCGCAGCGCGGGCAGTACGGCAGGATCTTGTGGCCGCGGTAGAAGAGGCCGCGCTCGCTGATCTGCTTGAGCAGCCACCACACGGACTCGACGTAGTCCGGGTGATAGGTCACGTACGGCTTCGAGTAGTCCAGCCAGTAGCCGATGCGCGCGGAGAAGCGCTCCCACTCGTCCGTGTAGGTGAGCACGGATTCGCGGCACACCTCGTTGAAGCGGGCGATGCCGATCTCCTCGATCTCGCGCTTGCCGCTGATGCCGAGCTTCTTTTCCGCCTCGATCTCCACGGGAAGGCCGTGCGTGTCCCAGCCGGCCATGCGCGGCACCCAGCGCCCCTGCATGGTGCGGAAGCGCGCGACGGTGTCCTTGATGGCCCGGCTCATCACGTGGTGAATGCCGGGGCGTCCGTTGGCCGTGGGCGGGCCTTCGAAGAAGACGAACGGCTGGCCGCCGGCCGTCTTTTCCAGGCTCTGGCGAAAGGTGCCTTCGGCCTTCCAGCGCTCCAGCACCTCGTCTTCCAGCGCGGGGACGGTCGGGGGAAGCTCGGGAAACTTGCTCATCGGGTCCGGTCTGATCTTTTCTGCACTGAACGCTCTGCTCTGAACGGGAGAACGGCCCAAGTTAACAAGTGGGGGAAGATTCGGACACCGGGGGAGGGCCCTCTTCCCCCCGCGCCCCCTCTCCCACGAACCGCGTGGGGCCTCGTTCCTCGCGGAGAGGGGAGATTTTCATGCACGGGGGCGGGCTCCACGCCGCGCCCCACCCGCTCGTCACCTCGCGACCTCCCCGAAAAACCCCTGGGGGAGGTGAACTTCATCCCCGGCGGCGAGATCCTGCCATCCGCGGAGTGATCCGGGGCGCCGGACCCGGGCGGGGCCCTCTCCCCCTGCCCCCTTTCCCGTACGGACACGCTTGCACCCGCACAAAGACCACGAGTGTGCGGGAGAGGGGTGAACTGTGCCCCGGCCCCCACCGTCCCCGCCACCGGCTTAGACCTCACTCCCTCCCCCGCGCAGTTTGCGGGGAGGGCCGGGGAGGGGGCGCTCGCCGGTGCACCACACCCACCACCACGCACGGCAACCCACCACTTCCAAACCAAGCCCCCGCGCG
>DATABT010000322.1:0-1689 GCA_036259455.1 Longimicrobium sp.
GCCCTGCCGCGCCGCTTCGGCGTCGCCGTCTACGCCGCCGGCCGGGCGATGAGCTCTGCCGCGCCGCTCGTTCGTTCCGCTCCCGCCCGCCGACGTTGGCTCTTTTCCTCTGATACGGGATCCGGATAAAGAAGAGGTCTCACGCAGAGTTAGCGGAGGTCAGCAGAGTTTGTCCTGCGCGAATGCAAGGCTCTGCTGACTCTGCTTGCTCTGCGTGAGTGACTCTTTTGCCGGATTCGGTATGACGATGGACCCGCGCAGAATACGCGTCGGGGGAGGGGCCGCTACCGTGGCGCCGCGGCCTCCGCATCCACACGCGCCTCGCGCCTGCGCCGGCGCGCCCTGGCGATCATGGGGCCGTAGACGGCGGTATTGATGACCACCACGCCCGCGCCGATGCCGAACTGCAGCGTGCGCGTAAGGCCGCGCGGGTAGAGCACGGAAACCACGTAGTGCTCGATGAACCCGCCCTCGTACCCCGCCTGCCCGCCGCGGCGGCGCAGGTCGTTCTCCAGCGGCGTGAGCGGGCAGATCCACCCGGCGAACATGATGAGCGCGCCCCACAGGGCGCAGGGCACGTGCACCCACGCCAGCCATCGCCAGCGCAGCACCAGCAGCCCGCCCAAGCCCGCGAAGAGCGCGAACGCCAGGTGGATAACCAGCACCACGTCGGCCAGCGAGCGGTAGATCAACGGCGGCTCCCGTCCATTCGCACCTCAGTGTCTGTTCAAGAACCGGGTTTTCCGGACAGAAGGGCGATGATTTCCTGCGGTCGACGTCGAGTCAGGATTCGCGCGGCGCCTGCTGAGCCTGAGAACCCGGCCCCGCAGGAGTCCGGGATTGCTGGATGGATGCGGTAGCGACGGCCGGTCGCGTCCGGATGGTGCTGGCAGGATGCACGCTGTCCTTGGTAGATAAGGCTGCTGCCGGCGAGGGGACCGGATCCGGATTTTTTTGCAGAGGCAGGATGGTGGCGGCGTGACGCGAGTCTCCGCCGGGGCACATCATCCACCCGATCGCGATCTCCAGGAGCAGGTGCCGCCTGGACGACGGCGACCGCACCGGGTGGCTGCCTTGCCGTCGGGGAGCTCCGGCCGGGGCTGGTGCCCCGCTTCCGGCGAGATGCAAGGCGCTCCGTGTCTACGGGCGCTGAGTGGGAAGACCCTGGCGCGGGTCCGAGCGCGCGGGACTGATCACCAGCACGGGTGAGTAGATGTCTCAGACGGCGCCGCGGAAATCCTGCACCGACAATGATCACGCGGGCGCCTCCCTGGAAATGACAGGGTCGTCGCGCGGGCGGTTTCATCGAACGAGGTGCGCGAGGCGCGATCACGCTGAAGACCTTTCCGCCCGGGAGGCGTGGATGACGTGGCCGATGGCGATGCGATGGCCGTCGGGCGTGCGGACGGTGAACTCGCGCATTCCCCATGGCTTGCTTTCGATTCCGGATGGCGTCCGGGCCACTCGCCCAGCATGATCACCACGTTGTCGCGCGCCACGAAGACCCACCCCGGGGGGCTCGTCGACGATCGCGAAGCCCAGCGCGCGGACGTAGAAGTCCGCCGACGCCCGCACGTCGGGGACGGCCAGGACGTAGCGGTTCCGCAGGATGGCGGGCCTCGGCCGTCTCCGCGTCTCATGACCCGCCGTTGAACCAAAGCGCGCCGGGACGGGGGCGATCCCGTCCCG
>DATABT010000323.1:0-1736 GCA_036259455.1 Longimicrobium sp.
CGAGGCGATGACGGGGATGTAGTCCTCCGCGATGTGACGCAGGACACCCACGTCGACGTGCTCGATGTCGCCGACGAAGCCGATGTCCACGTCGCCCGCGAACGCCTTGCGGACGGTGAACAGCCGCCCGTCGTCGCCGCAGAGGCCGACGGCCGGCTGGCCGTGGCGATTGATCCGCAGGACGATGTCCTTGTTCTGGCTCCCGACGAGCACCATCTTCGCGACCTCCACCGCGGCCGCGTCGGTCACCCGCAGGCCGTCGACGAACTCGACCTTCATCCCGAGCCGCTCCAGCCGACAACCGGCGCGGATTCTACACGGCGTTCATCCAGACCACGGCCACGCTGGGCCTGCTCCTCTCCCTGCTGGTGATCCTGGCCGTGCGGGCGATGATGCCGGCGGAAGACTGGGAGCGCTGGGGGTGGCGCGTGCCCTTCCTGCTGAGCGCGGTGCTGGTGCTGGTGTCGCTCTTCATCCGCCTGCGGCTGCGCGAGAGCCCCCTGTTCACGCAGATGAAGGCCGCGGGCAGGACGTCCACGCGGCCCATCGCGGAAAGCTTCGGCAGCGCGGGGCGGTGGCAGACCATGCTGATCGTGCTGTGGGGCGCGGCGGCGGGGCAGGCGGTGGTGTGGTACACGGGCCAGTTCTACGCGCTCACCTGGCTGGAGAGCGTGGGGGAGGTCGCATTCGTCGACGTGCGGACGATCATCGCGGTGGCGCTGGTGCTGGCCACGCCCTTCTTCATCGTCTTTGGCGCGCTGAGCGACCGCATCGGGCGCAAGAAGGTGATGATGACGGGCAACCTGCTGGCGGCCATCTTCACCATCCCCATCTTTCAGCTGATGTGGCGGTTCACGCCGGCGGGAGGGACGTACAGCCCGGTGGCGCTCACGGCGTGCGTGTTCGTGCTGGTCATCTTCGTGACCATCGTGTACGGACCCATCGCGGCGTTCCTGGTGGAGAGCTTTCCGGCGCGCGTGCGCTACACCAGCGTTTCGCTGCCGTACCACGTGGGGAACGGCTACTTCGGCGGATTTCTGCCGGTGATCGCCACGGCCGTGGTCGCGTTCGCCACGACCAGACCGGACGACTTTCCCGTGCCCGCGCAGTACGCGGGGCTCCTGTATCCCGTGGCGGTGGCGCTGATCACCTTCGTGCTGGGGACGGCGCTGCTGCGGGAGACCAAGGACGTGCGCATCGACGACGAGTCGCACGCGGCGGTGGACGCAAAGGTGCGCCCCGCCGTGCTGGGTCTGCTGATCGCGCTGACGGCGGGCGCGCTGTTCCTGGCGGACCGCTACCTGCTGCCGACGTTCACGCCCGCGGGGGAGCCGCCGTACGTGCAGTACGGGTTCCGCGGGCTGCTGCTGATCGTGTTGCTCGCGGTGGTGCTTCCCCGGCTGGGGAGGAAGGGAAGTGCCTGAGTCCCAGGCTGAGCGGGCGTTGCCAGACCCTCACCGCAGACGTCATCCTGAGGAAGGCTCCGCTCGGAACCCGATCCCGCGAATCACGTCGGCGCCGGCCGGAGGACCTTGCCGGCAAAGCTGAGGGGCTGGTGCGCACTCGCCTGCCCCTCGGCTGGAGAGAAGGTCCTTCGGTCGCGCCCAGGTGATCGAGTGACGTCAGGTTCCGCGCGGGCGCTTCCTCAGGATGACGCCGTTCGGGGGTTCGCGCGGAGGAAGTCTGGAACAACCCCCGAGGTGTGCAGTGCCGGTGCCCGGTGCGGATGAAATCCT
>DATABT010000324.1:0-2743 GCA_036259455.1 Longimicrobium sp.
ACTGCAGTCGATCGTTCACAGTATGCAGTGGTTCTGGCATGGCACACCTTTTGGGGGGGGTGCAACACATGCGCGTGATCCAGATGAAACTGTCAACCATCCTGCCGGGCTGATCTGTCAACAATCTACCCGGGCTGAACCCCTCCCGCTCGTCACCCCGCGACCTCCCCCCAAAAAAACCTGGGGGAGGTTGGACTGACCTTTCATCACACAGGGGGCGCGAAGCGTCGTTGGGCTCAGGACGACGTCTTCTGGATTCGGAGGGTGAGCAACACCCCTGCATCCGCGGCGGCGGTGCCGTTCGCGGAGCATCCGGGGCCGCTCGCATGACGGATGGGGCCGCTCGGCCGGGCGCCGTGGCGCGGAAACATGCGGCTGGCTTATCTATCATCCGCCTGCCGCGCCCCTCTCGCGCAATCGTCCGATGGACGAACGGGCCGGCGTTCCCGGCGGATCCCGGGTTCCCGGCCCCCGCGGCCTTTTCATCCCGTTGCACCGAGAGAAGCACCGATGGAAACCGATCCGATCCTGTACGACGATCCCAACCTCGAGCCCGAGCCCAACCCCTGGGAAGATCCGCTTGGATGGTGGCAGGTCATCGGCGGCGTGTGGCGGTGGGTGACCGTTCCTCCCCTTCTTTGAGCAGCGAGACAGACCATGGATGACGAGACGCTCTACCCGCAGGAAGAAGTACTCGAGATCGGGGGAACCGACCCCAGGACCGACCCGGATGACGGCAATCCGGCCGGGTGGTGGGACGTGTTCAGCGGAACCTGGCGCTGGGTCACCAATCCCGGCACGCCATCCTGAGACGCTCGGAGCCTTCCATCACCAGCCAGACGCGGACATGGAAAACGACCCGTTCGATCCCTTGCTTCCGGTGGAGCCCATGGACCCGCCGGAAGAGGGCGGCAGCGAGGAGGAGGGCTGGAATCCCGTCGGGTGGTGGGAGGTGATCGGCGGCACCTGGCGCTGGATCACCAACCCCGGCACGCCGGCCTGATCCCGGATCCGGCAAAAGAAATGGTACACGGAGAAACAGAGGAACAGAGATGAAGCAGTGCCTCTGTTTCTCCGTTTCTCCGTGTGATTCAGCAAACCCGTCCCTGCGCTCAGCCCGTGAAGTACACGCGCTCCTGCAGGCGGGGGCGGTAGCGGCGGCTGCACACCAGCTTGGTGCCGTCCTTGAGCGCCACGGAAAGCTCGCGGTGAAAGAGCGGCTCCACGCTGGCGATGCGCGACAGGTTGACGATCGTGGACCGGTGGATGCGCACGAATTTGGCCGGGTCCAGCAGGTGCTCCTCCATCTCCTGCAGCGTCTTGTGGACCAGCCGCTCCTGCTTGCCCAGGTGCAGCCGGATGTAGTTGCCGTCGGCCTCGATCCAGTCGATGTCGGCCACCTCCACGAAGCGGTACTGGTCCCCGGACTTGACCGCCAGCAGCTGCGGATACTCCGGCCGCACGGGCGCGCGCAGCAGTTGCACCAGCGCGTCCAGCCGCGGGTCCGGCGTGGCGCGGCGCGAGCGCGCGGCGTGGCGGGCCCGCTCCAGCGCGCGCGCGAACCGCTCCTCGTCGAACGGCTTGAGCAGGTAGTCCAGGGCGTACGCCTCGAAGGCGCGCAGGGCGAACTCCACGTAGGCCGAGGCGAACACCGTCACCGGCATGAGCTCCGGGCCTATGGCGTCCACCACGCCAAAGCCGTCCACCCCCGGCATCTGCACGTCCAGAAAGACCAGGTCCGGGCGCTCTTCCCGGATGACGGGGATGGCCTCCGCGCCGTCCGCGCACTCGCCCACCACCTCGATGTCGTTCTCGCGCTCCAGCAGGGTGCGGATGCGCTGGCGCGAGAGCGGATCGTCGTCCACCACCAGCGCGCGAATGGGCTCCGTCATCGCCCCGCCTCCTCCGCGGCCGGCCACGGCTCGTCGTGCCAGGGCAGGCGCAGCAGGGCGCGGGTGCCGCCCGCCTCGCGCGACACCTCCACCGCGCATCCCCCGCCGTACATCCGGGTGAGCCGCGCCCGCATCTCCTCCGCGCCCTCCGGCTCCGCCCCGGACGCGGGGGATCCGCCGCCGCGCACCTCCATCTCCAGCCAGCCGTTGCGCCGCCGCGCGCTCACGGTGAGGCGGCCGTCTTCCCCGCGGAGGGCATCGATCACCAGCGGCTGCAGCACCATCTGCGGCACGTAGCCGTCCAGCGCCTCGTCGTCCACGTTCCACTCCACGCGCAGGCGCCCGTCCAGCCGCATCCGCTCCACCTCCAGAAAGGGCTCCAGCGCGCGCATCTCCTCCTCCAGCGGCACCTCCTGCTCGCCGCCGCCGCTCATCGCCTGGCGCAGCAGGTCGGCCAGGCGCACGACCATCCGCTCCGCGTCCGCGGGGGCCCGCTGCACGCGCGCGGCCACGCCTTCCAGCGCGGTGAAGAGGAAGCCGGGGTTGATCTGCATCCTGAGCCCCCGCAGCTCCGCCGACGTCCGCTCCAGCTCCGCGCGGGCCAGCGACGCCTGCAGCGCCAGCGCCGCCGCCTCCGACTGCCGGCCGCGCCGCGCGTACTCCAGCGCGTGCGCCACCACCGACGTCACGGCGTACACCGCCATCCACAGCACCACCTCCCCCGCCATGCGCGCCAGCCACGGGGGCGCGATCAGCGCGGAGACCGGCGTGCCCCAGGGGATGCCGCCGGCGTTGCGGACGACGGTGAGCCCCGCGGCCAGCAGGAGCGCGGCGCGCAGGTGGCGCCGTAC
>DATABT010000325.1:0-1673 GCA_036259455.1 Longimicrobium sp.
ATCGAAGTCCGTCCGCGGGCGGGAAAGCTGGAGGAGGCGCGTGACCACCAGCTCGGGCGTCACGACGCTCATCCCCATCCACGTCCGCCCGCGCCCGGGAACGCTGGAGGCATCGGGGCAGCAGCGGCTGGTGGCGGGGACGTTCTGGGTGGACGTGGACCGCGCCGCCATCGCCCGCGCGCGCTTCGGCTTCGTGGAGCGCGGCGGGCGCTTCGTGGTGACGGAAACGGGGATGTTCTTCGAGCTCGACGGCGCCCTGGTCGCCGGGCAGTACTGGCTGCCGCACCGCCAGCGCCGCGAGCTGCAGATCGCCTCGCCGCTGCTGGGCGGCGCCGTGGCCATCCGCGCCGTGACGACGCTTTCCAGCTTCGAGCTGAACACGGGATGGGACGCGCCCGAGCCCGGCGTGCGGCTGGTGCGGCGGCTGGAGGACGGCGCCTTCGAGCGAATCCCTCCCGCGGCGCAGGAGGAGGCGCCGGACATCGGCGACTTCGCGGACCTGGCGGCCATCGTCCGGCCGCCGGAGCGCACGGGCGGCGTGCGTACCTCGCTGCGCTACGAGCGCGCCGACCACCTCTTCCGCTTCAACCGCGTGGAGGGCGCCTTTCTGGGGGTGGGGATGCGGATCGAGCCCGCGCACCCGGAGCGGCGCGACTGGGACGTCTACACGCACCTGGGATGGGCCTTCGCGGAGTCTACCCCGCGCGGCGAGCTGGCCTTCCGCTGGCACCCGGGCGATCCCAACGCCCCCGGCGCGCGCTGGGGCGCCACGGTGGGCGGGTACCGCCGGCTGCGCGACATGACGTCGTTCCGCCCGCCCATCCAGTGGGAGCTGGGATACGCACTGGGCGCCGCGCTGGCGGGGTACGACGTGCGCGACTACTACGACGCCACCGGCGCAGAGGCGTTCGCCACCCGGCGCAGCGGGGGATGGACCCTGCGGCTGGGTGGCCGTGCGGAGCAGCACGATTCCGTGAGCCGCAACACGGACAGCTACCTGTTTGGCGAGGCGCAGGACTTTCCCGACGTGGCCCCCGCGGAGCCGGGGACGCACGCCGCCGTGGAGGGGACGATGCGATACGCCCGCGGCACCGGCGCCTTTGGCGTGGGCGGCGGACTGATCGCGCAGCTGTCGGCGGACCAGGGGTTCGGCGACTTCGGCGTGACGCGGGCGACGGCGCTGCTCTCGACGCGCTTTCCCTCGCGCTACGTCACGCTGATCGCCCGTGGCGACGCGGGGACGGTGCTGGGCGAGGCGCCGCCGCAGTTCCTCTTCCGCTTCGGCGGCATCGAGGGGCTGCGGGGGTACGCGCGCAACGAGTTCGGCGGGAGCACGGCCGTGCTGGGGCGCGCGCGTCTTCTTCTCCACCTGCCGCCGTACGGGCGGGAGCCGCTCTTTCGCGCCGGGCTCTTCCTCTTCCCCCCGCTGCGACCCGCCCTTGCGCTCTCGGGAGATGCGGGATGGGCGAGCGTGAGCGGCGACTCGCGGGCCTCGCTCGCGCGGCTGGGGGCGAGGGAGACGGACGGCGTGCGCTCGTCGTACGGCGTGGGGCTGAGCCTGTTCGAGGACGCCGTGTCCGTGGAGTACGTGTGGCCCGGCGACGGCGGCGAAGGAAAGTGGTACGCGGGATTCGTGACCTACTTCTGAGCGGATGACCCTTGCCGCGCGCGCC
>DATABT010000326.1:0-5147 GCA_036259455.1 Longimicrobium sp.
CCGGAAGCCGGAGGAGGGCCGGATGATCATCGGCCGAAAGATGGAACGGATCAGAGGATGTACTTGCGCAGGTCCTCGTCCTCCACGATGTCCTTCAGGCGGTCGCGAACGCGGTCGGGGTCGATGACGATCTTCTTCTCCGGCAGGTCGGGAAGCTCGAACATGATGTCCTCCAGCAGCGTCGTCAGCACCGTGTGCAGCCGCCGCGCGCCGATGTTCTCCATCCGCACGTTCAGCTGCGCGGCGGTGCGGGCGATCTCGCGCACGCCGTCGTGGGTGAACTCCAGCTCCGCGCCGTCGGCCGCGGCCAGCGCGCGGTACTGCGTGACCAGCGCGTTCTTGGGCTCCTGAAGGATGCGCACGAAGTCGTCCTCCGTGAGCGTGGCCAGCTCCACGCGGATGGGAAAGCGGCCCTGCAGCTCGGGGATCAGGTCCGACGGCTTGCTGACGTGGAACGCGCCGGCGGCGATGAAGAGCATGTGGTCGGTGCGCACCATCCCGTACTTGGTCTGCACCGTCGATCCCTCGACGACGGGCAGCAGGTCGCGCTGCACGCCCTCGCGCGAGACGTCGGGGCCGGCGCCGCCGCTGCGCTCCCCCGCGATCTTGTCGACCTCGTCCAGGAAGATGATCCCCATCTCCTCCACGCGGTCCAGCGCCTCGTTGATCACCTCGTCCATGTTCACGAGCTTGTCCAGCTCGTCCTGCACCAGGATGCGGCGCGCCTCGGCCACGGACACCCGGCGTCGCTTGGTGCGCTTGGGAAGCCACTCCTGGATCATGTCCATGAAGTTGCCGTCCATGCCGCCGCCGCCGTCCATTCCCCCGCCCATGGGCACCATCATGTTCTCGATGGGCATGCTCTGGGCGACCTCGACCTCCACCTCGCGCTCCTCCAGCTTGCCGTCGCGCAGCAGCTGGCGGAACTTCTCGCGCGTGCGCTCGCGGCGCTCGCGGGTGGCGGCGTCCTCGGCCACGGGCTCGGCCTGGCCGCCCGGCCCGGCGAACCACACGCGCTGCGCCTCGCCCTTGTCGCCGCCCGGCTGCTGCTGCGGCGGGCCCTCGGAGGGAAGGAGCAGGTCCAGCAGCCGCTCCTCGGCGCGCTGCTCGGCCTGGTCCTGCACCTCGTCCTCGCGCTCCGTGCGCACCATGTTGACGGCCACGTCCACCAGGTCGCGAACCATCGACTCCACGTCGCGGCCCACGTAGCCCACTTCGGTGAACTTGGACGCCTCCACCTTGACGAAGGGCGCCCCCGCGAGGCGCGCCAGGCGGCGGGCGATCTCCGTCTTCCCCACGCCGGTGGGGCCGATCATGATGATGTTGTTGGGAACGATCTCTTCGCGCAGCTCCTCGCTTACCCGCTGGCGACGCCAGCGGTTGCGCAGCGCGATGGCCACGGCCTTCTTGGCCGCGTGCTGCCCCACGATGTACTTGTCCAGCTCGGCCACGATCTGCCGGGGCGTCATCTCGTCCAGCCAGAGCGGCTGCTCGGGCTGCCCGTCCGCCCCGGCGGGGGCCGTTACTTCCGTGTCGTTGGTCGCCATTGAATCCAGACTTCCGTCGTGCGTGGGGGTAGACCCGGCTTCAGTCCAGCTCCAGCACGGTGATGTTGGTGTTGGTGTAGATGCAGATCTCGCCCGCGATCTCCAGGCCGCGGCGCACGATCTCGGCCGCGGTGAGCGTGCTGTGCTCCTTGAGCGCGCGCGCGGCCGCCAGTGCATAGCTGCCGCCGCTGCCGATGGCCACGATGTCGTCGTCGGGGGCGATCACGTCGCCGGTGCCGCTGATCATGTACAGGTTCTCGCGGTCGGCCACGGCCAGCAGCGCCTCCAGGCGGCGCAGGTAGCGGTCGCTGCGCCAGTCCTTGGCCAGCTCCACGGCGGCCTTGGACAGGTTGCCGGGGTAGCGCTCCAGCTTTTCCTCGAACTTTTCGAAGAGCGTAAAGGCGTCGGCCACGGAGCCGGCGAACCCCGCGAGGATCTTGCCCTCGCGCAGCTTGCGCACCTTGGTGGCCGACGACTTGGCGACCACGTCGCCCATGGTGACCTGCCCGTCGCCGCCCAGCGCGACCCTGCCGTCGCGGCGGACGGCCAGGATGGTGGTGGCGTGGAAGGTGGGATGTGCCATATACCGAAAGTGCGTGAGTGCGTCAGTGCGGGAGTGGGCTCGCGATCCGGCGAGCTCCTCCCGTTTCCGCCGGCCTGTACCCCGGCGCTTGAAATCGCGGCTACGACGACGTGATGTCCGCCGTCGCGGACCGCTGGTGCCGTCGGCGCCCCCGGTGCACCAAAGCCGGCCGCGCCGAATCCGCGGGAGAAGCCCCGCTGTTTGCGGGGCTTTCCGCGTTCGTTGCGGGGGCTTCAGCCGCTCCGGCGGGGACTTCGCCACGCCGTCTCGATCCGCCGCGCCGGGCGCGAACCGGACAAACTCGCCCCGCGCCAGCAGATACGCAAGCCAAAGCACACGAAAGCGGCTTCGATGTCTACACCCTCTCCCGCGCACTTTGTGGGAGTGGGCGGCGAGGAACGAGCCGGGTGAGGGGCCGAGCCTCAGTGCAGTTCCACTCCCGCAGTCCCGCAGTCCCGCACTTCTGCCTACGCCCGCGGATGCGCCGCGCGGTACACCTTCTTCAGCCGCTCCTTCGACGTGTGCGTGTAGATCTGCGTCGTCGAAAGGCTGGCGTGGCCCAGCAGCTCCTTCACCGCCAGCAGGTCCGCACCCGCGTCCAGCATGTGGGTGGCGAAGGTGTGGCGGAGGGAGTGCGTCGACAGCCCCGCCTCGCCCGCGATCTCGCGCAGAAAGTCGGTGACGATGTTCTGCACCTGCCGCACGCCCAGCCGCTTCCCCGTCTGGCCGACGAACACCGCGCGCGCGTCCGGCCGCGACGCCTGGCCGATGATCCGCGCGCGGGACTCGTAGTACGTCCGCAGCGCCCGCACCGCCATTCCGCCGATGGGGACGATGCGCTCCTTCCTCCCCTTTCCCAGCACCCGCAGCCGTTCGCTCACAAGATCGACCGAGTCCATCCCCAGCCCCTGAAGTTCCGACACGCGCAGCCCGGCGGAGTAGAAGAGCTCCACGATCGCCAGGTTGCGCTGCGCGCGAAATCCGCCGGCCTGCGCGCGCATCATCGCCGTCTGGAACACGGCCTCCATCTGCTCGCGCGTCAGAAAGCCGGGCAGCACCCGCTCCTTCCTGGGCGTGCGCGCGGCGCGGGCGGGGTTGGCCTGCACCCGCTCCTCCACGTGCAGAAAGCGGTAGAACGAGCGGACGGCGCTCAGCTTCCGGGCGATGCTCGAGCGCGCGAGGCCGCGGCGCGTGGAGCAGTCGCCCATCCAGGCGCGGATGGCCAGGCGGTCCACCCCGCCCCACGACCACTCCGGCGCGCCGTAGTAGCGGTCCAGGAACTCCTGGAACTCGCGCAGGTCGTCACCGTACGCCTGCACCGTCCGCGGTGACAGCTGCCGCTCGTGCGCCACGTAGCGCATGAAGGTGTCCAGCTCGGCGCCCCGCTCCACCTCGGCCGCCGCCGCCGCGTCCGTCATCGCGCGGCCGCGGCCTCCACGCCGCCGGTGATGCCGTTGGCCTCCATCCACGCCGCGAAATCGGCGCGGCCGCGCTCCGCCAGCAGCGCGCGCTTCTCCTCCTTGTCCTTCACCCGGCGGTCCAGCGGATCGAGAAGACCGAAGTTGCTGTTCATGGGCGCGAAGTGCTTCGGGTCGCTCTCGCGCAGGTAGCGCAGCAGCCCGCCCATCATCGTCGTCGGCGGGGGAACCACCGGCTCCAGCCCGCGGACGATGCGGTCCAGGTTCATCGCCGCCAGGATGCCGACGGCGGTGGATTCCGTGTATCCCTCCACCCCCGTCACCTGGCCGGCGAAGATCAGCTCCGGCCGGTCCCGCAGGGATCCGTGCATCGACAGCCGCGCGGGAAAGTTGAGGTACGTGTTGCGGTGGATGGACCCCCAGCGCAGGAACTCCGCGTCCTGCAGCCCGGGAATCATCCGGAAGATGCGCTTCTGCTCGGGGATGCGCAGCCGCGTCTGGAAGCCCACCAGGTTCCACATGTTCCCCGCGCGGTCCTCGCGGCGCAGCTGGACGACGGCGTGCGCCCACTTGCCATCGAACCGGGGTACGGGAAGGCCCACGGGCTTCATCGGACCGTAGCGCAGCGTGTCCACGCCGCGGTGCGCCATCACCTCGATGGGCAGGCAGCCCTCGAAGTACGGCACGTTTTCCCAGTCGTGTCCCGCGTGCTCCTCACCGGACTTGAGCGCCTCGACGAAGCCCTCGTACTGCTCCCGCGTCATGGGCGCGTTCAGGTAATCGCCCGCGCTCTCCTCACCTTTTCCCCAGCGCGACGCGAAGAAGAGCGTGCCCATGTCCAGCGAATCCGCGCTGACCACGGGCGCGATGGCGTCGAAGAAGGCCAGCCCCTCGTCGCCCAGGGCGCCGCGGATGGAGGCGGAGAGTGCGTCGCTCGTCAGGGGGCCCGTGGCGACGATGGCGGGGCCGGACGGCAGCTCCGTCACCTCCTTTCGCACCACGCGGATGCGGGGATTGGAGGCGATGGCGGCCGTCATCCGCTGCGCGAACTCGCCGCGGTCCACCGTAAGCGCCGTGCCGCCGGGAATGCGGCTCTCGCGGGCGCACGCCAGCAGCAGCGAGCCGCCGACGCCCAGCGCGTCCATCTCCAGCTTGAGCAGGCCATGCGCGTTGGACGGGTCTTCGCTCTTGAAGGTGTTGGAGCATACGATCTCGCCCAGCAGCTCGGTCTTGTGCGCTTCGGTGCCGCGCACGGGGCGCATCTCGTAGAGCGTGACGTCGTGCCCGCGCTCCGCCAGCTGCCACGCCGCCTCGGAGCCCGAAAGCCCGCCTCCGACCACCGTCACCTCGGCCATCGTCTATCCCTCGCGGTTGGACACTGCAACTGCTTCGATCGATTGGAGTTGCTGCACGATTCGGGCTCCGGCGCGGGCGCCCCCGCCGGGCTCGTGACTGCGGCCGCGGGGGCGACCTGGCGGGGCCAGAGCAGTCCCTTGTCGTCGTGGTAGGCCTCGGCGAGGGCGGCCACCGCCCGGGTGACACCGATCCCGTAGGAGCCCATCGTCACGGTGACGAGCTTGCCGTTGCGGTCCAGGACCT
>DATABT010000327.1:0-4462 GCA_036259455.1 Longimicrobium sp.
CCTCCGCCCGCGCCGCCGCCCGCCGCGCCAGCGCCTCGAGCCCTTCTTCGTAGTGCACCTGAAAGTGCGGCGTGTCGAACGTGTGCCACCGCGCGTCCGGCGCCACCTGCGCCTGCGCGCGCGACGGCGCCAACGCCGCGCAGACCATCGACAGAGCGAAAAGAAAGGCCCGCGTCCGGGTCATGGGATGTGGTTCGGTGGATGGATTGCGGTGCGTGGGGCCCCTCCCCCGGCCCCCTCTCCCGCACGGACCCTCTTGCGCCCGCACATGGCCCGCGAGTGTGCGGGAGAGGGGGAGAGACCCAGCGGCGCCCGGAACCCGCCACCGCGCCGGCACCGCGCCCCGCCAACCTCCCCCAGACCTGGCGGAGGTCGCGAGCGGGTCGAGCGGGAGGAGGCGCCGGGGCCCGCCACCCGTGCAGGATCTGCCCTACCGCGCTCCCGCCGGGTCCGCGCCCGTGTGCCCCTCGGCGCGCTCGCGGAGGAAGCCTTGGATGGCGCGGAAGTGGGCGCGGGCGATGCGCTCGTGCACGGCGGGGTCGCGCAGGGCGGCTTCCTGCTGCGGCACCATCAGGAACATGGTCTCCGTGAGCACCGACGGCATCCATGTGGACCGCACCAGCGCCAGGTCCGCGCGCGCGATCCCCAGGTCGCGCAGGCCGAACTCGCCGAGCAGCTCGCGCTGCATGTGGCGCGCGAGCCCCAGCGACTGTGCCTGGTTGTAGAACACGCTGGTGCCGTTGTTCTCCCACGGGTTCACGCCGTCGGGGAACGCGTTGTTGTGTACGGAGACCAGCAGGTGCGCATCCCACTCCGCCGCGCGCTGCGGGCGCTCGCCCAGCCCGACCGCCTGCGTGTCGGGACGCGTCTCCAGCACCTCGGCACCGGCGTCGCGCAGCATCCGCACGAGCTGCTTGCTGATGGCCAGGTTGGCATCCGCCTCCGTGAGCCCCGTCGGGCCGATGGCGCCACCCGGCGGATGCCCCGCGTCGATCGCGATCCGCAGCCCCTGCACCGGCCGCGCGCCGTCGATGCGCGGCGGCCGCCGGACGCGCACGATCAGGCTCCCCCGCTCGTCCCAGAACGCGCGCCATCCCCACACCGGCTCCGCCAGCTCCACCCGCACCACGAACAGGTCGTCGCGCTCCTGCTGCCACTCCACGCGCCGGACCAGCGGGTCCTCCGTGCCGTAGTGCATCCAGTTGGCGCGCGACTCCGCGCCGTAGACGCGGATCTCCAGAGACCGTTCCCCCGCGCGCACCTCGAACGGCAGACGGTCGCTGGTGACCAGGCGCACGTCCACGTGGGCGGGATCGGGATCCACGCGCACCGTCCCCACCGTGCCCGTGGCGGGGGGCGCGCCCTCCGGCATCAGCCGTACGTCGCCCGCGGCCACCCACACGGACAGGTCGCTCGTCAGCCGCACGCGGTACGCGCCGTCGCGCTCGCCCGTGACCGTAAGCCGCGTGCCGTTGGGAAAGAACCAGTGGTACGGCGTCCCCGATCCCGGCACGGCGGTGCCGATGGCCATCGCCCCCGGCCGGGTGGCGGACGCGATGGCGAGCCGCGTATCCCCCTCGCGCAGCACGCCCACGTTCAGCGGCAGGGGCGTGCGCGTGGTCTCCGTCCCCCGCGCGAACTCGAGGGTCGCCTGCCCCGCCGCCGCCTGCGCCGCGACGATCGTCGGCATCACGGTGTCGCCGGGGACGCGCAGCGGGGCGGTGATGGGGAAGGTCCCCGCGTATTCCGACACCTCGCGCGCCGCCACGGCCTGGTCCTGCATGAAGCCCTCGGCGCGATCCATCACCCGCGTCTGCGCCAGCGGATACGCCGATCCGTCCGGCATGCGGATCTGCGCGCGGGCACCCGGCGCGGCGCGAAAGCGCACCGTCACCCGCTCGCCCGGGTAGCCGGCGATGGTGCCGCGCGGCGTGATCGAGCCCGCGTTTACGCCGGAGGCCGCGACGGTCGCCGCCGCGGGGACCCGGACGCGGCGCACCAGTTCCGCCATCTCTCCGCCCGCGGAGGCGCGCAGCCGGTAGACGCCGTCCGCCGGCACCGGGAGGAATCCCAGGAACGCGCCGTTCGGGGCCACCTCCACGGGCGTACCGTTGATGGTCAGCGTGGCGCCGCCCGTTCCCACGCTGCCGAAGATGAAGTTGCTGTCCGCCGTCGTCAGCGCCGCGTCTTCGCCGGGATACATCACGCGGATGCCCAGCGCACCGGACCGCGCGGGGATGGGCGGCAGGTCGTTGCGGATGGGCGGGTCGACGCCGGGAGGCACGCCGGAGCCCTGCGCGGGTGCGGGCACGGGCGCCGGCTCAGGACGGGCGGGCCCGGTGCACGCACCGAGCACCACCGCGGCGCAGAGTACGAGGGGGCGTCGACGGATCCGCATGGCGGCTCACCGTCCGGGGTGAGGGTGGGTGGGCGGCTCCGGCAGGGGCGGCGCCAGCTCGGTAGAGCCCAGGGCGCGCAGGCACAGCCATCCCACCACCGCCAGCGCGCCGGCCACCGCGAACACGCCCCAGCGCAGGAACACGGCGCCGCCGATGGAGAACATCAGTCCGTACAGCAGCACCAGCCCGGCCACCACGCGGAGCAGGTCGCGGCCCAGCTGCTGCGCCGGCTCCAGCCCCGTGCGCTCCCGCTGGCGCCGCCACCCGGGCCCGCCCGGACGTACGCGGGCGTAGAAGGCGTCCAGCTTCTCGTCCGGCTCTGGGGGCGTCAGCAGCATCACCGGCACCCAGATGGCCATCGTGATCAGCAGCGTCACGACCAGCCTCAACCCGAAGTCCTCGACCCTGATCACCGGAACGACCGTGGTGCCGAAGCCGACGAGGGCGCCCGCCAGCATGGCCGCCAGCTCGGCCCAGGCGTTCACCCGCCACCAGAACCAGCGCAGGATCAGCACCAGGCCCGGCCCCGTGCCAATGGCGATGGTGAGCCGGAACACCGTTCCCACGTCTTCGGCAAAGAAGGCCGCCGTCGCGCCCAGCACCGTCACCACCAGCGACGCCACCCGCGCGGCGAACACCAGCTGGCGCTGGGTGGCGTCGGGCTTCATGAACCGGGCGTACACGTCATTGGTCAGGTACGACGCCCCCCAGTTGATGAGTGTGGAGACCGTGCTCATGAACGCCGCCACCAGCGACGCCACCACCAGCCCCAGCAGGCCGGGAGGCAGGTACTCCTTCATCAGCAGCGGGTAGCCCAGCTCGCGGTCCTCCAGGTCCGGAAACACCACCACCGCCACCACGCCCACCACCACCCAGGGCCAGGTGCGCACCACGTAGTTCATGATGTTGAAGAACCAGGCCGCGCGCTCGGCTTCTCGCTCGTCCTTGCAGCCGGCCAGGCGCTGCACGAACTCGCCGCCCCCGTCGGAGCGCCTGAAGCTCCACCACTGGACGAAGGCGTACGCCAGGAAGGTGGAGCCGGTGATCCCCGCGATGGGCGACATGGCCACCAGCGAGGGGCCGCCGAAGTCAACGGGGACGAACGACAGCATGTCAAAGCCGGTGGCCCGCTGCGCCGCGTCGGCCACGCGCGCCAGGCCGCCCTGGTGCGCCACGGCGACCCAGGCAACGATCACGGCCCCCGCCAGCCCCAGAAAGAACTGAAAGAAGTCCGTCGCCACCACGCCCCACAGCCCGCTCACCCCCGCGTACAGCAGCACCAGAACGCTCACGAAGATGACGCTCCACAGCTTTCCCTGGTCGCCCAGGTTCAGTCCCAGGCTGGGGAGCAGCTCCAGCGCGTCGATCACCTTGACCATGGCCAGCATGGCGTAGCCAATGCCGATGGAGCCGAACACCACGGCGAACAGGAACGACTTGGTAAGGCGCAGGGTGGCGGCGGGACGGCCGGCGTAGCGGAGTTCCGAGAGCTCGTTGTCGGTCACGATCTCCGCGCGGCGCCACATCTTGGCGAAGATGTAGATGAGCACCACGTGGGCGATGGCAAAGTTCCACCACTCCCAGTTGCCCGCGATGCCGCGGTTGCCCACCACGCCCGCCACGTACAGGGGCGTGTCGATGGAGAAGGTGGTCGCCGCCATGGAGGTGCCGGCCAGCCACCAGGGGAGCGCCCGCCCCCCCACGAAGAAGTCCACCATGCTGCCGGAGGCCTTGCGGGCCAGGTAAACGCCCAGCAGCAGCGTGGCCGCCATGTAGACGCCGACGATCACCCAGTCCAGTGTCGTCATGAGCCGTTTTCGCGTGTGGAGGTGGGACAGCGCTCGCCCGTGCGCCGCGAGAAGCAAAAGAGGCACCAGCGCTCGGCGCGAAGCGCCGGAGCGGCCGCGGCGAGCTCTCGAACCGCCCCGCGACGGGGCGCCCGCACCTGGCGCAACACACGAAAGGCGTCCCGCGGACGCCTCCCGAACCATCGATCAGCCCGCCCGCACCCACCAGTCCGCCCTCCGCCCCTCCTCCCCCGGGCGAACGACCCGCTCCATCCC
>DATABT010000328.1:0-1587 GCA_036259455.1 Longimicrobium sp.
GAGCAGCAGAGAGGCAGAGAAGCAGAGGGATTCCTCGGTCCCCCTCCGCTGCTCTGCCTCTCTGCTGCTCTGCGTGACGTGCCGTTTCCCGGGTCCGGTACGGGTGAAGGCGGGGGAACGGAGGATGCGGGCGCAGCCGTCAGTTTCTTTTGCGGCTTTCCGAAGGGAGAATGGGATGATGACGATCAGGCGGCGCGGCGTCGTTTTTCTCGCCGGTCTGGCGATGGCGGGTGGATGCGCGCCGGCACAGCCCGCCGGGCGCCCGGCGGCGGAGGCGCGGTACGATCCCTCGCGCGACCTGGGCGCGCTCTTTCACGACGTGCAGACGGCGCGGCTGTTCGAAGACAGCAAGACGTTCGTGGACGCGCGCCCGCTGGACGTGCCGGCGCGGATCGCCTCGCGGTACGCGGCGGCGCGGGGCACGGCGGGGTTCGACCTGCGCGCGTTCGTGGAGCGGCACTTCGAGCTTCCGCGCGCGGCGGGGGAGGGATTCCGCGCGGACACTTCGCGGCCGCTGGAGGAGCACGTGCGCGCGCTGTGGCCCGCGCTCACGCGCCAGCCGGACGCGCCGGATCCGCGCTCGTCACTCATCCCGCTGGCGCATCCGTACGTGGTGCCCGGCGGCCGCTTTCGCGAGGTCTACTACTGGGACTCGTATTTCACCATGCTGGGGCTGGTGGAGAGCGGCCGGCTGGACCTGGTGCGCGGCATGCTCGACAACTTCGCGGACCTGGTGCGCACCATCGGCCACGTTCCCAACGGCAACCGCACCTACTACCTCAGCCGCAGCCAGCCGCCCTTCTTCGCCGCGATGGTGGGGCTGTACGCGCAGGCGGCCGACACGGCGGACGCGCTGCGCTACCTGGAAGCGCTGGAGGCGGAGCACGCCTTCTGGATGGACGGCGCGGACCGCATCGCGCCCGGTGAGGCGCACCGGCGGGTGGTGCGGCTGCCTGACGGCTCCGTGCTCAACCGCTACTGGGACGACCGTCCGGAGCCGCGGCCGGAGTCGTACCGCGAGGACTACGCGCTGGGCCAGACGCTGCCGGAAGCCGGGCGCGCGGCGTTCTACCGCAACGTGCGCGCGGCCGCCGAGAGCGGCTGGGACTTCTCCAGCCGCTGGATGCGCGATTCCGCCGACCTCCGCTCGCTGGAGACGACGGACCTTGCGCCCGTGGACCTGAACAGCCTGCTGTACAACCTGGAGCGCACCATCGCCGCCCTGCGCGCCTTTCGCGGCGGCCCCGGCGACGCGGACGTGGCTGCGCGCTTCAGCCGCGCCGCGGACGAGCGCCGCCGCGCCCTCCTCGCCGCCGCGTGGGACTCCGCGGACGGCTGGTTCTACGACGTCCGCTGGCGCTCCGGCGCGCGGGTGACGGATCGCCCCACGCTGGCCGCCGCCAGCCCGAAGTACAGCGGCGCCGGAGCAGGCGCGCGGCCACGGCGCGCCCCTGCTCCGGCGCCGCCAGGCCGAAGTACAGCGGCGCCGCGGCGGCCAGCGTGGGGCGATCCGTCACCCGCGCGCCGTAGCGCCAGCGGACGTCGTAGAACCAGCCGTCCGCGGAATCCCACGCGGCGGCGAGGAGG
>DATABT010000329.1:0-4372 GCA_036259455.1 Longimicrobium sp.
GCGAGACCTCAAGGATCGGGTCAGCATCCAGAGTATTCGTTTCTGGACCGAAGCACACCGCCGCGCCCGTACGTCTCTCTCTATTCGTCGCCGAACGGACGCGTGATTCGTGGCGCGACGGTGCGTGTGTGCGAAGAAAGTGGTCTTCGGCGGAGTTATACACACGCTGCTGCGGGGAGCAACACGTGGAGGGACTCTCCTCGCAGCCCGTGGATAACTCCGGAATAACTATAAGGACGCGAAGGGGCGACATTCCCCTCCGCGTCCTCTCCTTCGTTCTCCCACGCCGTTCGCGTGATCTGCCGCCCGTCAGGGCATGCCGGGCCGATGCGGGGTGGTGTCGTTGACGGCGGTGCCATGCTCCTCCGCGGACTCGCTCCCCGACACGGAGCGGCCGTCCCTGTCGCTCACCACGCCGGCGCCGGCCTCCTGCCCCTGCGTGCCTCCCACCTGGTCGTCGTCGGCGTTGCTGCCCCCGCACGCGCCGAGGGAGAGGGCGGACAGCACGGCCAGCGTCGGGATCCAGCGATGCATGCGCATGTGCGTATCTTCCTGCGTGCCTGGTTGATCGTGGTTCAGGTGCGGACCCGCCCATGCACGCGGCGCGCCGCGGGCCCCTCAGCCGCCGGGCGCGGCCTCTCGCGCGCACGTCTGGGGCGAGCCCTGGCGGGCATCGGCCAGCAGGGCATTCAGCGCGGCGCGGTCCAGCAGCAGTCCGTTCGCCACCACGGCGTGAATGCGGCGCGTGTTGCGGATGTCGGCCAGCGGATCGGCGTCCAGCAGCACCAGGTCCGCGCGCATTCCCGCCTCCACTGTCCCAGTCTCGCCCTGCAGGCCCATCACCCGCGCCGGGGTGACGGTGGCGGCCTGCAGCGCCTGCAGCGGTGACATCCCCGCGTCGCGCACCAGTAGGGCCAGCTCATCGTGCAGGCTGAAGCCGGGCACCAGCAGCGGCGCGCCAACGTCGGTGCCGGCGATCAGCGGCACGCCCGCGCGGTGCATTTCCGCGGCGTTGCGGACCTCGCCGCGGTACACCTCGCGCCAGTCGATCTGCCCCGTCTCCTGCTTGAGGTTGGCGAGCTGCTCGCGCCACTCCTGCACCGCGTTCACCGGCACGTAGCACAGCCCGGCGATCCGGCCATCGTCGAGCCTGGCCAGCAGCGTGTCGGGCGGGTCCAGGCGGATGGGCCAGGTAACCAGCGTGGGGACGACGGACGCGCCATTGGCGGCAAAGTGGCGCCACAGGGAGTCGCGTGCGGCGTCGGAGACGCGCAGCGGGGGCCAGATGCCGTGCTCGTAGCTGCTGACGCCGGTGCGGGGAAAGGGCTCGTTGGCGTGCGCCGCCACCTGCAGCCCGCGCTCGCGCGCCCGCGCCATGAGCGCGCGGCTGATGGCCGTGTCGGGCCAGTTGCGCACCTTGATGTGGTCGGCGCCCAGCGCAACGACCGAATCCACCCAGCGCTCCGCGTCCCACGCCGACGCGGGGCCAAAGCGCTCGTGCAGCCGCCAGGGCGTCCCCGCCTGCTCGCTCATCTGGCGGGTCCACGCCAGCCAGCGCTGGTTCTCCACCACCGGGCTGGCGATGCGTATCCGCGGCCCCAGCACCTGTCCGGCGTTCGCGCTGTCGCGCAGTGCCTTTACCACGGCAAAGCGCTCGCCGCCCATGTCGCGAATGCCGGTGACGCCGTGCGCCAGGTACAGGTTCAGCCCCGTGCGGCCGAACATGGTGATGTGCGAGTGCATGTCCCACATCCCGGGCACCAGGTACCTGCCCGTTCCATCCACCGCGCGCGCCCCGCGGGGGAGCCGCGTGGCGTCGGTGGCACGCACGCCCACGATGCGGCCGCCCTCCACCAGCACCGTCTGTCCCGGCCGAGACGGCCCGCCGGTCACGTCCACCACCGTCACGTTGGTGATGGCCAGGGGCGCCGCCCCGGGGGCTGGGGCCCATGCCGGGCGCGAGGCGCACGCCGCAAGCAGCAGCGTGGCGAGAAGGGTGATTGTCCCGTGGAGGATGGAAGTCATTCGCGTGGGGGAAAGGCTGGCCGTGAAGCGGTGGCCGGTAGTGCTAATACACTAGCACGTGCTAGTATACTAGCACTTCCGCCGCCGGGCAAGCCTCTCCTGTTGCCGTCCCGCCAGGCCCGCGGCGGCGAGAGCCCGTGCCAGTCGGGCTCCCGACGCGCCGCGCCCGATCGCGCCTTCGCACTCCGTACCTTCGTACCCCGTACCGCCCCCTCAGACCAGCGTCGGCTCCATGAAGTAGTCGAAGCCCTTCTCGCTGCTGCGCCAGGCGCGGATGCGGAAGACGCGGCCGGGGGCGCCGGGGTCCAGGTGCACGTGCTGCGAACCGCCGTGCCAGAAGAACCGCTGCCCGGTGAGCAGCTCCTCCACCTCCCACGGGTCGTGCCAGCCGATGCCCATGTCCGGCAGCGGAAAGTGCAGCATGGTCTCGTGCGCGGCGAACGGGTCCAGGTTCACGCACACGAACACCATCGACGTCCGGTCCTCCGTCATCTTGCCGTAGAACAGGACGTTGTCGTTGTCCGCCGGGTAAAAGCGCAGGTTGTCGTACTCCTGCAGCGCCGGGTTCTGCCGCCGCACCTCGTTCAGCCGCGTGATCAGCGGGCGGATGTTGCCGGGGCGGTCCCAGTCCCACGCCTTGATCTCGTACTTCTCGCTGTCCAGGTACTCTTCCTTCCCCGGCGCCAGCGGCGTGGCCTCGCACAGCTCGAAGCCGCTGTAGATGCCGTAGACGGAGGAGAGCGTCGTCGCCAGGATGGCCCGGATCATGTGCGCCGGGCGGCCGCCGCGCTGCAGGAACTCGGGGTTGATGTCCGGCGTGTTGGGGAACAGGTTGCCCCGGAAATACTCCTTCATGGGCCCCTGCGTAAGCTCCGTGAAGTACTCGATGAGCTCGCCCTTGAAGTTGCGCCAGGTGAAGTACGTGTAGCTCTGCGTGAACCCCGCCTTCGCCAGGACGCGCATCATCTTGGGCCGCGTGAACGCCTCGGAGAGGAAGATGACGTCGGGATGCTCGCGCTGCACCTCGCGGATCATCCACTCCCAGAACTGCACCGGCTTGGTGTGCGGATTGTCGACGCGAAAGGTCTTCACCCCCTGCTCCACCCAGTGCAGGATCACGTCACGCCACTCCGCCCACTGCGACTCCCAGTCGTCCCCGTAGAAGTTCAGGGGATAGATGTCCTGGTACTTCTTGGGCGGGTTCTCCGCGTACATGATGGTGCCGTCCGGGCGGATGTAGAACCACCCCGGATGCTCCCTTGCGTACGGATGGTCCGGCGACACCTGGATGGCGAAATCCAGCGCGATCTCCAGCCCGTGCTCCCGCGCCGCGGCGACGAGGCGGCGGAAGTCCTCCAGCGTTCCCAGGTCCGGGTGAACCGCCTTGTGCCCGCCCTGGCCGCTGCCGATGGCGTACGGCACGCCGGGATCATCCGGCCCCGGGTTCAGCGTGTTGTTCTTCCCCTTGCGGAACTTGAAGCCGATGGGGTGGATGGGCGGAAAATACAGCACGTCGAAGCCCATGTCGCGCACGTACGGCAGCTTGCGGATCACGTCGTCGAAGGTGCCGTGGCGCGCGGGATCGTCCGACATGGACCTCGGAAATAGCTCGTACCACGCCGCGAACCGCGCCGCCACGCGGTCCACCTGTACGGGCACCTCGCGGTCGTAGCGGGTGAGGTCGTTGCGCAGCGGGTACGTCTCCATCAGCTCCAGCAGCGCCGGATCCAGCGCCGCCGCCACGCGCTCCGCCAGCGTGAGGTGCGACCCCTCCTCCACGTCGGCGCGGAACGTCTCCCACGCGCTGCGGGGGATGAGGCCGCCGGCCGCCAGCTTCGGATCGCCGACGATCTCCTCCAGGTACTGCATCAGCCGCTCGCGGTCGGCCCCCTCCGCCAGCGGCGCGGCGGCGGCGGCGACCAGCTGCGCTCCTTCGAACAGCTCCAGCAGCACCTCCTGCCCGGCGTCGTACTTCTTGCGCAGGTCGCTCTGCCAGGTGCCGAACGTGTCGGTCCATGCCACGACGGTAAAGAGCCAGCGGCAGTTGCGGTCCACGGTAAACGAGCCCGTCCAGCGGTCGTTGTCCCAGAAGCGCATTCGCGACTCCATCCACGTCTCCTCGTCTTCCGGGCGGTACCACACGGCGGCGGAGATGGCGTCGTGGCCTTCCTTGAAGATGTCGGCGAACACGGTGACGGTGTCGCCTACCTCGCGTTTGACGGGATAGCGCCCGCAGTCCAGCTCGGGCTCCACGTACTCGATGACGACCCTGCGGCTGGCGTCGATCGTCTCCGGCATCGGCTCTCGCTGTCTCGTCGGTCGTGGGGATGGGTCCGGACGGGCAGGA
>DATABT010000330.1:0-4920 GCA_036259455.1 Longimicrobium sp.
TGCCATTATCGTTCGGCAACGTTGCACGATCGCCCCGGGGGAGAGATGAGCACCCTGTCGGTCGCGGAACTGCTCGCCGGCGGTGACGTTCTGCCAGTGGACGTTCAGTCGGCCCCGGATTGGGGGCCATGCAGCGGACCACGCAGCTCAAACTCTCGGACCTGCAGGTCGAGGTCTTCGCCACGCAGAAGGAGCCGCGCGCAACACCGGCACCGTGATGGCCGCCCGGCGGACGCCGGGGAACACCTGCCGGGACACCCGGTGCTGCTCGGAATTGTGTATCGATCCGAGCTCCTTCGCGTCGATCGTGCCCTCTGTTGCAGCTGAGCAAGCACCGACCAGGGTAGAACGCGAACGGCCACGGTGGCGCCGTTCGCCTTTGTCCGGGAAAGAACGGGAGCGGCACCACGCGGCGCCGCTCCCGTTCGACATCTCTCCGACCGCTGAACCGCGCTAGTCGAGCTCCTTCGAATGCTTCAGCAGCTCGCGCAGGCGGGCGGTCCGTGATTCGTGGATCAGCTCCTCGGCGTCGGCCTCGTCGCCCTGCACCTCCACGAAGCGGGCGCGCAGCGAGCGGTCCGACAGGCAGTGAAAGATCACCTTGGGCCGGATGGACAGCCCGAAGCGCCCGCCGGAGGCGAAGGCTTCCCAGGTCAGCAGGTTCTCGTCGGTGAACGTCTGGCTCATGTGAAGCAGTTCCCAGTGCCCAGGTTCAAGTGCCCAGTGCTCGCGCCCACGTCCCGGACGATCCCCGGGCACTGGGCACCTGGCACCGGGCACCGCCGTTCTCAGTGCCGCATTCCCGCGGCGGCGGCGAACTCCTCGAACTCCTTGCGGGCGGGCTCGTCCAGCCTGTCGGGCACGTCCACCTGCACCTTGACGAACTGGTCGCCGCGACGTCCGCTCTTTTCCACCCCCATCCCCTTGATGCGGAAGCGCCGCCCCGGCTGCGTTCCCGGCGGGACCCTGAGGACCACGAACTGCCCGTCCACCGTCCGCACCTTGACCTTGGACCCCAGCACGGCCTGGGCCAGGTTCACGTGGATGGTGCACTCCACGTCCAGCCCGTCACGGGTAAAGAACGAGTCCGGATCTACCCGGAAGGTCAGGATCAGGTCGCCCGGCTGCCCGCCAGCCGCCCCGCGCTCGCCCTGGCCCGCCAGGCGGATCTTGGACCCCGTGTCCACCCCCGCCGGCACGGTCACGTTCACCGAACGCTGGCGGCGCACCTGGCCCGCGCCGTTGCAGGTGCCGCACGGCTCGCTGGGCACCTTGCCCTTGCCGCCGCACATGGGGCACGGCCGCGTGACGCCGAAGCTCCCCGCGCCAAAGGTGACCGTGCCCTTGCCCTGGCACTCGGGGCAGGTGCTGACGGTGGCGCCCGGCGCGGCGCCGCTGCCGTGGCAGGTGGGGCAGTCCTCCGTCACCGGCACCTGAATGGTCACCTTGCCGCCGCGCACCGCCGTGCGGAAGGGGATCTCCACCGCGTACTCGATGTTCTCGCCCCGCTCCGGCCCGCCGCCGGGACGCGCGCCCGGGCGGCCGCCGCGCTTTCCAAAGTCAAAGATGGAACTGAAGATGTCGCCGAACCCGCCGCCGCCCAGGTCCAGGTCGTCGAACGTAAAGGTCTGCGCGCCCCCCGCCCCGCCGGGCCGGGCGGCGCCCGGGCGAAAACCGCCCATTCCGCCAAACGCGCCCAGCTTGCGCATCTGGTCGTACTGCTTGCGCTTGTCGTCGTCGGACAGCACCGAGTACGCCTCGGAGATCTCCTTGAAGCGCTCCGCGGCGGCCGCGTCGTTGGGGTTGGCGTCCGGGTGGTACTGCTTGGCGAGCTTGCGGTACGCCTTCTTGATCTCGTCCGCGCTGGCGTTTTCGGCCACGCCCAGCACGCGGTAAAAGTCCTTCGTCTGTGTCGCCATCGTAACCTGGTCGAT
Source organism: Longimicrobium sp. (assembly GCA_036259455.1). Taxonomy (GTDB): domain Bacteria; phylum Gemmatimonadota; class Gemmatimonadetes; order Longimicrobiales; family Longimicrobiaceae; genus Longimicrobium. Next base: position 1,935 of record DATABT010000330.1, read on the forward strand.
TGAACGGCGCCCGCCCGCGGGCGTCAACGGGCGGGCGCGGGATCAGCCCTGGTGCTTCTTGACGACGACGCGCGCGGGGCGCAGCAGCACGCCCTTGAGGCGGTACCCCTTCTGGTAGACCTGCGCCACCATGTTGTCCTCCTCCGCGCTTTCCGCCGGCACGGTGGTCAGCGCCTCGTGGATGGTGGGGTCGAACGGGCGGTCCGCCGCCTCGATCTCCTCCAGCCCCGCGGCCTCCATGGCGCGCAGGAACTTGCGCTCCACCATCTCGCACCCCTCGTGCAGGGCGCCGGCCGGCGTGGTGGCGGGATCGTAGTCCGCCACGCGGGCCAGGTCGTCCAGCGGCTCCAGCAGGCGTTCCAGCAGCTGCGCCTGGGCGCGCACCCAGGCTTCGCCGCGCTCGCGCTCCACCCGCTTGCGGTAGTTGTCGAACTCCGCCGCCAGCCGCAGGTGCCGCTCGCGCAGGCTCGACAGCTCGTCGCCGCCGCCGGAAGGCGCGGACGCCTCCGCGACGGCGGGGCCGTCGCCGCTCACGCCGTTGCCCTGGCCGCTGGCGCCGCCGTCCGCCTGACCCTCCGCGCCGTTCTCAACCGCCTGCGCCTGCTCGTCCTGGCGCTCCGCGGAACCGTTCTCGTCGTGCTCGCTCATCATCCCCATCGGTAAACCTGCCCGTTACAATGCGCGCCCCGCCGCACCCCGCGCGGGGGCCGGCGGGTGCGTCCATCCCGCCCGATCTGCCGTGCTCTCGCAGGGGCAAGCGAGGTGCCATCCTCCGCCCGCCAATGTGGCAGATGGTCGTGCCCGGGTTCAAGTCACTGGGGACCGGGCACCCGGCACTTCTCGATCAGCCACCCCGCCACGTCCGCCACCGCGCGGTGGCGGTCCTTTTCGTTCAGCGACTCGTGCCGAAAGCCCTCGTACCGCCGTACCTCCACCTCGCCCGGGCAGGCACTGGCGAAGCGCGCCACCGCCTCCGGCAGCACCACCCGGTCCGCCGTCGGCGCCAGGACCAGCAGGGGAACGCGGATGGCGTCCTTTGCCGCGAACGCCGCCTCGATCGCCCCCACCATCTCCGTGTACAGCCGCGGGGTGATGGTGTTGTGCAGCAGCGCGTCGGCCCGGTACGCCTCGGCGTAGCCCGGCGCCGTGGACAGCATGGCCGTGTCGATCGAGTTGTGGAACGGCAGCCAGGGAATCCAGCGGGAAAAGAAGCCGGAAAGCGCCACCTTCCACTTCGGCGCCTCCACCGCGATCCCCACCAGCGGCGCGGAGAGAACGGCGCCCCGGTACCCCGCCTCCGGGTGCTGCTGCAGATGGTGGATGGCGATCAGCCCGCCCAGCGAGTGCCCCAGCAGAAAGAGCGGCGCCGCCGGATGCTCCTTCGCGATCGCCGCGCGAAAAGTTTCGAAGTCGCGCACGAACTCGCCAAAGTGCGCCACGTGCCCGCGCCGTCCGCCGCTGTGGCCATGCCCGCGATGGTCGATGGCGTGCACCGTGATCCCGTGCTTCGCCAGGTCCGCTGCCAGCGCCGCGTACCGTCCCCCGTGCTCCCCCAGCCCGTGCGAGACCAGGAGGACGGCGCGCTCCGGAGACGCCGGCCAGGAGCGGTAGTGCAGGCGCACCCCGTCGGCCGCGCGCAGCTCGCCCGACCGCTCCCGCGCGGCGTCCATCGTCAGCGGGCCCGGTGGAGGGGGGTCACGGCGCCGCCTCCCGCCTGCCGCTGAGCGCGCCGAAGTCGCGCAGGTAGACGTACAGCGAGTAGACCGTCAGCACCACGGCGATCATCAGCGCCACGGTGGTGAACGCCGCGTGGAACCAGGTCCAGTACTCCCACAGCGTGCCGCTCCACGCCCGCTCGCGCGCCGCGGACTGCAGCGCGTACCACAGGATGGCGGCGCCGATGAAGATGTTCTGGAAGACCGCCTTCAGCTTGCCCGCCCTGCCCGCCGCCAGGATCACGTTCCGGCGCGCCGCGAAGCCGCGAAAGACGGTGATGAACACCTCGCGCCCGAAGATGACCAGTACGATCCAGAGCGGGAACGTCCATCCAATGAACGGAAAGGGCGTCTCGCTCTCCGTGTAGTGGTCCAGCACGTAGAAGGGAATGAAGGTGAGCGCCAGCAGCAGCTTGTCGGCCAGAGGGTCCATCAGCTTGCCGAAGTCGCTCACCAGGTTGCGCGAGCGCGCCAGGTGCCCGTCCCACAGGTCGCTGAACGCGGCGGCCAGAAAGACGACGAAGGCCCCCAGCCGCCAGCCGGAGTGGTCCGTCATCAGCATGGGCGCCACCCCCAGCGCCAGCACGATGCGCCCCAGCGTGATCGCGTTGGGAAGGTTGCGCCAGGCCATGAGCGGTTGCCGGACCCCGGGTCAGCTGAGGGACTTGATGACCAGCTTGCTCACCGCCTTCAGCGTGTCGAACACGCCGATCCCCCGCACCGCCACCGCCTCGAAGTGCGGCACGCCGTTGGGGTTCAGCTCGCGCTGCAGCTCGTCCAGCGACGAGATGTTGGGCAGGTCGCGCTTGTTGTACTGGATCACGAACGGAATCTCGCGCAGGTCCAGCCCGTACTCCGCCAGGTTCTCGTAGAGGTTGTGCATGGACTCGATGTTCGCGTCCAGCCGCTCCACCTGGCTGTCGCCCACGAACACCACCCCGTCCACCCCCTTGAGGATGAGCTTGCGGCTGGCGTTGTAGTACACCTGCCCCGGCACCGTGTACAGGTGGAACCGCGTCTTGAAGCCGCGGATGGCCCCCAGGTCCACCGGCAGAAAGTCGAAGAACAGGGTGCGCTCCGTTTCCGTGGCCAGCGAGATGAGCTTGCCGCGGGTGTTGGGCGCCACCTTTTCGTACACGTACTCCAGGTTGGTGGTCTTGCCGCACAGACCCGGCCCGTAGTACACGATCTTGCAGTTGATCTCGCGCGAGGCGTAGTTGATCATCGACATGGCGGAGGCCTCCTACAGATCGCCGAAAAGGCGGTCGATC
>DATABT010000331.1:0-2579 GCA_036259455.1 Longimicrobium sp.
GTGGAGACTCGCCCGGGTAGCGGACGCGCAGGCGCCCGGGACGCCGCACACACCCGGGCCGCCGAGTCCGCGCAGGCTGACTTTGCGAACTTCCAGCGGCGAATTCATTCGCGCCTGGGGGCGGACGGCGGTCACCGGCCGAGGCACCACATCATCCAGATCCCGTTGTCCCACACTCCCCCATCCTCCACACCCCCGGAATGCAGAACGAACTCCTGACCGCGCTGGGCCAGTCGCTGGTCAGCGGCAGCCTGACGGACGAGGCGCTGCTGGCGCGCACTTCGGAGCACCCGCTGGTTCAGATCCTTCCCGACGCCAACGTGGTCAAGGTGGGCGGGCAGAGCTTCATCGACCGCGGGCGCGCGGCGGTGTTCCCCCTGATCGACGAGATTTCGGCGAACCTGGGGCGGCACAAGATGATCATCGGCACCGGGGCCGGCACCCGCGCGCGCCACGCGTACAGCGTGGGCATCGACCTGGGGATGCCCACGGGCGTGCTGAGCGTGCTGGGCACCTTCGTGTCGATGCAGAACGCGCGGATGCTGCACTACCTGCTCGCGAAGCACGGCATCCCCTTCATCGAGCCCGTGCAGTTCCCCCAGCTGCCGCTCTACCTGGCGGAACGCGGCGCGGCCATCTTCTTCGGCATGCCGCCGTACACCTTCTGGCAGAAGAACCCCGCCATCGGCCGCATTCCGCCGCACCGCACCGACACGGGGTGCTTCCTCATCAGCGAGGTGTTCGGCGCGCGCTCCATGATCTACGTCAAGGACGAGGACGGGCTGTACACGGCGGACCCCAAGAAGGAGAAGCACGCGAAGTTCATCCCCCGCATCAGCGTCGGCGAGCTGCGGGAAATGGACCTGGACGACGTGGTGGTCGAGCGCGCCGTGCTCGACATCATGCCCAACGCCGAGAACCGCCGCTCCATTCAGGTGATCAACGGCCTGGTGCCGGGCAACCTGACCCGCGCGCTCGAAGGCGAGCCCGTCGGCACCATCATCACCGCGGACTGAACGACCATGACCGACATTCTGGACGAACCGCGGACGGACGCGCGCCACCACGTGCAGTCGATGCTCATGCGCGAGAGCCTGCTGGACAAGCAGGTGATGGCATCGACGGAATCCGAAGTCGTGCGCATGCTCCCCAACGTCCACGTGGTCAAGGTGGGCGGACGGTCCATCCTGGACCAGGGACGCGCGCTCACCTATCCCGTCGTGGAGACCATCGGCGAGCTGCTCAAGGGCGGCAGCAAGCTGATCCTGGGCGTGGGCGGCGGCGTGCGCAGCCGGCACGTGTTCTCCATCGGCCTGGACCTGGGCCTGCCGACGGGCGTGCTGGCGCAGGTTTCCGTCGCGGACGCGCTGGGGAACGCGCACATCCTCGGCACGCTGCTGTCGCCGCACGGGGTGGTCGCCATTCCGCCGGAGATCTTCGGGCACCTGCTGCCGCTGTTCATCCACAGCGCGCCGGGGGTGATCTTCAACGGGGTGCCGCCGTACTCGCTCTGGGAGCACCCGCCGGAGGTGGGCCGCATTCCGCCGCACCGCACGGACGCGGGGTGCCTGATCCTGGGCGAATGCTTCGGCTGCGCATCGGTCACGCTGGTAAAGGACGTGGACGGGCTGTACACGGAAGATCCCAGGGAGAACCCGTCCGCCGGCTTCATCGACAGCATCGGCGCGCGGGAGCTCAAGAAGCGCGGATTCCGCACCCTGCCGTTCGACGGGGTGCTGCCGGACGTGCTGCTGAACGCGCGGCTGGTGCGCCAGTTCCAGGTGGTGAACGGGCGCGACCCGGACCGCATCGCGGCCGCCGTGCGCGGAGAACATGCCGGCACCATCGTCTACGCCGACTGACGCCGTCCGCGTCACGGGGCTGGCGAAGGCGTTCGGGCCCGTCCGCGCGCTGCACGGCATCGACCTCGCCGTCCCCCGCGGCACGCTGGTGGGGCTCGTCGGCGCCAACGGCTCGGGAAAGAGCACGCTCCTCAGGGTGCTCGCCGGCATCGTGGCGGCGGATGATGGAAAGGTGGAGGTGCTGGGGATGGACCCGCGCCGCGACCGTGCATCGCTGCGCCCGCGGACGGCGTACGCGGGGCAGGACGCGGCGCTGGACCCGGAGATGACCGGGTGGGAGACGCTGCGGCTCTTTCACGCGCTACAGGCCTTGCCGCGCGCGGAGCGGGCGGCGTGCCTGTCGCACGTGGCGGATCGATCGGGATTGGCGGCGTTCGCGGGCCGCGCGGTGGGCACGTGGTCCGGCGGACAGCGGCAGCGGCTGCACCTGGCGCTCGCCACGCTGCACGATCCCGATCTGCTGATGCTGGACGAGCCCGCCGCCGCCCTGGACCCCGACGGCCGGCGTGACCTGTGGCGGCAGCTGGCGGAGTACCGGGATTCGGAGGATGGACGGACCGCGCTCGTCGCCACGCACGACCTGGCGGACGTGGCCGCGCACTGCGACCTGGCCGTCGTGCTGCACCAGGGCCGGCTGGTGGCCGCGGACGCGCCCGCCGCGCTGGTGGCGGCGCACGCCCGCGCGCGCACCGCGCTCACCCACGCGCGCGAGGCGGC
>DATABT010000332.1:0-3159 GCA_036259455.1 Longimicrobium sp.
CGGCGGAGCATCCGCCAGCGCCATCACCGCCGACGCCGCGCTCGCCGCGTCGAGCAGCGCGATCCCCTCCGGCAGCGTGCTGCGCACCGCGTGGTGCTCGAAGTAGTCGGCGGAGCGGGCCGTCACCTCCGCCACGGTCCGGTCCAGCGCCTGGACAAGCACGCCGAAGGCATCGGGCACCGGCGCCTCGGGGCCCGACGCTACGGGCGCGATCTCGAACCGCCGGCAGGGCACGCCCGGGGCCTCCGCCTCGCGCTGCGCGGGAGGATCGTCCACCCCCAGCGGCGACAGGTGCCAGACCTCGTCCAGGGACGATGGATCCGGCTCCCCGTCGTGCAGCACCAGGCGGTCGCCGGGGTCGCTGCCGAGGTGCTCCGCCACGGCGGATCGAACGGGGCCGTGAACGAGCGCCGGAGCGGAAAGCCACACATGGTGCCGCTCCAGCAGCCGGGCGGCGACCCGGACACCAACGGGGGAGGGCGAGGTGACCCAGACCTTCACCCCCCGACCCCCATGCGGTGAGCCGCTACGTACGAGACGCTGCGGCCGACCGCCTCCAGGGCGCCGGGCGCCAGCCGGGTAAGGTCCGTCGCCGCGAACGCGTGGCTGATCTTCTGCTGGTAGGCGGCGAACGCGTCACGCACGCTTTCCTGAAAGCGCGCGGGATCGGACACCCTGGCCCACTCCTGCTCGAAGAGCTTCTGCGCACGCAGCGCCGCGAAGCCGTCGTGCACCGCCATGGCGGCCTGCATGGCCATCACGTAATCGGCGTAGACGCGCTGCATCTCCACCTGCTGCGCGCGCTGTCCCCGGCACACGCTGGAGAAGTAGTCGGCGTACGCCCCTTCGAAGGTCTGCGCCCGCTTGCGCTCCTCGTCCGGACCGGCCTCGAACACCTCACCGTCCCGGCCTTCCGATGCGGTCCCCGCATCCTCCACCGGCTCCGCTGCCTTTTTCGCCATGACACCTGCCTCCTCTGGGGCGGATGTGATCGACGCCGTTTCGGGCAGAGCGCACATTATGCGCTGCCGTTCGTACGGTCAAGCGATATGGCGTAAAGCAGCCGCGCCCTTCATTGCGATGCATCGTTCAAAACCGTTGCGGAAGACGGCACAAATCGCATACCATAGGTGCGCCGCGCCCGGGGCCGGCGGCGTGCGGCCTCGCCGTCCCCGTGGACCGCGACGCCGCGAGCTCCAGGGAATCCGCGCTGCGCCACGACGGACCAGCGATGCCGCTGGCGACCCTCCCGCCGTGCCACGACGCCGTCTCCGACCTCTGGTTGCGCAATGCGTGACATGGGATTGTCCGGACGCCGCTTCTTTCTGACCCCCGTGTGCCTCGTGCCCAACGGACGAGCGCACCTGGGCCACGTGGCCGGTCCGCTGCTCAAGATGGACGTGCTCCGCCGCCACCTCCTGCGCGCGGGGGCCGACGTCCGGATGGTGTCGATGAGCGACGCGCACGAGGCGCACGTGCTCATCAAGGCCTACCGGGAGGGATCCACGCCGGAGGAGGTCGCCAACCGTTTTCACCCCCTGATCGCCGGCGACCTGGCCGCGCTCGGCATCCTCTACGACGACCTGCTCAATCCGCTCGACCCGGCGTGGGCCGCCACGTACGAGAGGGTCAACCGCGAGTTCCTGGCCGGCATCGCGCGCTGCGGCAACGTGGCGGTGCGCGCCGAGCCCATGCCCGTCCTGGCGGATGCGCCCGGCGGCAACGGGCGGCGGGGCCCGTGGCGGCCGGGGGTGGGCGATCCCGTCGTCAGCGGCTGGCTCAAGGGGCGATGTCCGCAGTGCGCGGAGACGCTCGTCGGCTTCTTCTGCGAATCGTGCGGCGGACACTTCTCGCCCGGCCAGATGCGGGAGCCCGGGACGGCGCACTTCCCGGGCACGCTGCGCTTCGAGGAGCGCCGCTCGCTCTTCCTGGACCTCCGCCGGGGCCCGCGCGCGATCCTGGACCACCTGGAGCGGAGCGGCACGCGCGCCGACTTCGTCCAGATCGCCCGGCGCTACCTGGACACCAACGGCGCATCCATCCGCCTGAGCGTGCCGAGCCCGTGGGGGCTGCCGCTCGACCATCCCGGCATCTCGCCGGGGCAGGTCATCTTCTCCTACTCCGCCCTGCTCATCGGCTGCCACCTGGTGGCCGGAGAGCGGTACCGGCAGCTCACCGGGTCGGAGCTGAACCCCTTCTCCGCCGATTCGGACGTCACCTGCGTCCTCGCCTTCGGCATCGACAACACCGTCCCCTTCCTGGTCGGCGCGGTGGGATGCGCGCTGGGGCAGGACCGGTACAGGCCGGTGGACCACTTTCTGGTCAACTACTTCTACGACCTGGACGGGTCCAAATTCTCCACCAGCCGCGGACACGTGATCTGGGGCGGCGACATCGTCACCCTGGGCGGCGCCGACGTGGACCTGGTGCGCGCGTACCTCTGCTGGCGCAACCCCGAGCGCGAGCGCGCTTCGTTCGCCGTCGGCGAGTTCCTGCGCTTTCACAACGAGCTCGGGGCACGGCTCTGCGCCGCGACCTCCACGGCCGCACACGCCGCCGCCGGGGCGACGGGATACGACGACGGCGTGATGCGCCACCTGGAGGACGAGCTCCGGGCGCAATCCGGCGCGCTGGACCCGGCCACGTTCGACATCGCCGCGGCGCACGACGGCGTGCAGCGCTGGCTCCGGCGCGCGCCGGACCCGACCGCGCCCGCCGACGCGGCGCTCGCGTGGCTGGCGGGCTTCTCCGTGCTCGCCTCGCCGATCCTGCCCGGGTCGGCCCGGCGGGTGTGGAGCTGGCTGGGGCTTCCCGGCGAGCCGTCGCTCCACCACCTGGACGAGGGATGCGGCCGCCCGCGCGCCCCCGGCCCGCACGTCCCCCTCGCCCCGTTCCAGGAGCTCACCTGGGCGAGGCTCGATCCCGCCCTTCCCGCCGCACTCAGGAGGTCCGCGTGACGCACACCCACGACGCACCGCCCGCATCGGACCCCGTCGAGGTCTTCGGCGACATCGAGACCGAGGCGCTGGGTCTCGCCTACGGCGGCATGGTCTTTCGCGTGAAGGCCGGCTGCTCCACGGAGCCGCACAGCCACGCCAGCGAGGAGACGTGGTGGGTCCGCTCGGGACACGCCGTGGCCACCGTGGCGGGGCGCGAGAC
>DATABT010000333.1:0-5205 GCA_036259455.1 Longimicrobium sp.
CCGCGCGATCGGCATCGCGCGGCGGCTCGCATCTGCATCACCCGGTCCGGACGCGCATCACACGCCGGGAGCGGGAATCATCCAACACACCTTCGTACCTTTACTCCCGCACTCACTGCAGCCGCGCGATCGCCATCCTCACGTTCGCGTTCAGCGCGCCGCCGCCGGAGCCGGCGAGCTGCAGCAGCTGCGGCTGCATGTGCGTGCCACTGATCTCGAAGTACGCCACGCCGCCACCGTACAGGTTCCCCACCGACAGCGGCGCGAACCCGCCGAACGCCACGGTCTGCGGCAGGATGGGCGTGGCGCGCGGGTAGGTGCCGGGAAAGTCCGTCTTGAGCCCCGCGTAGATGTTCGGGAAGTTCCACGTGGGCATGCTGATCGCCGGGTCCACCGTGATCCCCGGGTAGTCGTCGGCGTACAGCGACAGCGCCCATCCGCCCATGATCTCGGCGATCGGCGCCCCGGCGCGCGCCTCCAGGTTCGCCTGCCCCGCCATCGTCGTGTTGGTGAGCGCCGTCAGGAACGATGCGTCCGACGCCGCGTACCGGTCGATGGCGTAGCGCGCCAGCGACCACGAGGTGGCGTAGAAGCTGCTGCCCCCCAGCGGCGTGCGCCCGAACGGCGAGTACGACGACGGCGCGCCCATGAAGGTGTACAGCGCGCTGAAGTGCCGCTGCATGTTCAGCGACGGGCGCCGCGGATTGGTGGCCAGGCACGCGGCCGACACGCGCACGTCGCAGTACACCGAGCCCGGCGCGGCCGCGCTGCCGTACCTCGTGTTCCCCTTCCACGCCACGTTGTAGATGGCGTTGCGCGCCCACAACTCCTCCGCGTGCCGCGCCGTCCCCTCCTCCAGCCACGACTGCTCCCACTCCGCCGCGCCGGCCGTCGCCCGCGCCGCGTGCGACACCACGTGCTTGGTTTCGTGGATGAAGGTCGCGCGGATGGTGCGGTACCACTCGTCCGGCGTGAACGCCGCGTAGCCGGTGCCCACCACCGTGGGCTGGTAGGCGTAGAAGTACTGCCCGAAGTTGCTGGACCCGTTGCCGGCCTCGCTGGGAAACTGGTCGCAGCTGACCACGAAGCCCGCCACGCCCGGGAAGTTGTTGTTGATGATGGGCGTGAACAGCGCCACCAGCACGCCGTTGTTGTCGGTGGCCGCGTCGCGCGCCAGCGGGTCGCCAAAGTGGTTGCGGATGACGGGCTCCATGTCGGCGTTGTACTCGTCGCCGATCTTCTGGTAATACGCCGCCATGGCCGCGTTGGCCGACGCCTTGAGCCCCGCGGGCGTGGCGTCGTCCTCGTAGATGGCCAGCTTGCCCGCGTAGTAGACGCGGGTGGCGTTGACCGTGTAGGAGCTGTTGCAGAAGTTGCCCACGTTGATGTTGGCCACGCGGATGGTGCGCGTCAGCGGCGGCTCCACCGGGTCAGCGGCCACCGAGAACGACGGGCGCATGCGCGGGTCGTTGCGGAAGCGCGCCTGCAGCTGCTGCCCGGCGACGCGGTTCTTTTCCAGCAGCTCCGCGTGCGGGTCCGCCGGCTCCGGCACCAGCGACGCCGACGGCCCGCGCGAGGTGACGGGCGCCGGCGCGGCCGCCGGATCCCCCGCCAGCTGGATGCCGGTGGCGATGGCCGGGTCGCTCCCCGTGTTGTAGACGGCCACCAGGTAGCGCGCGTCGTCGCCCGTGGCCGGGAGCTCGTTGCACCCCACGTCCGGCGCCGCGCCGAGGATGGCCGCCTGGCCCACGTCCAGCGTGCGCTGCGGCGCCTGCAGCGTGGCCGCCAGCGGCACGCCCGTCATGGCCGCCTGCGTCACCTGCACCCCCACCGTGCCGGAGAGGACGCAGGGAACGGTGATCTGCAGCTGCTCCGTGGACGCGCTGGTCACCGTGGCCGCCACGCCGCCCACGCGGACGGTGTTGTTCGCCGCCGTCGCGCTGAAGTTGATGCCGGTGAGCGTGGCCGTCGCCCCCGGCACCAGCGTGGCGGGGGAGATGGAGGTCACCTGCGGCGCCACCGTCTGGATGGCCCCCGCCGGCGTCTCGGCCCTCACGTAGACGAAGAAGCGGAAGGAATCCGTCCCGGGCTCCACGTTGAAGCGCCACTCCTTGGCGGACGACACCTCGCCGGGCGAAAGCACGCCATCCGCCGCCAGCTCGCCCTGGTCGGTGCCGCCGATGCTGCCGCCGTACTGGAAGTAGTCCTGCGCCGCGGCGGTGAAGAACGCCTTCCCCGTGGCGTTGGCCACGGACACCTCGCCCACCTCGCCGACGGGATCGTCCAGCAGGAACACGCGCAGGCCGTCCGCGTGGCGCGTGGCGCCGTCCGCCGTGGCCATGGGAAGGTTGGACAGGTTCTGCACCGTCACGTTCATGGAGAACACGCCGGCCGCGTACGCCATCCCCGAGCTGGTCAGGCGCACGTACCATCCCTGCCCGCCCAGGATCCGCTCGTCCAGCGACGGCCCCGCGCCCGGCGAGATGGACGCCTGGGCGCCGGATTGCGGCACGCCCAGGCACTGCAGCGTGCCGGCGGACACGCTGGCGGTGCACTGCAGCAGGGTGCCGCCGTCGGGCGTGTCGGGAAGGGTGAGCGGCGCGGTGGGCTGCCCGCGGTCGGCGCAGGCGCCCAGCAGCGCGCCCCCACAAACGAGGAGCGCGGTCCGGACGCGGCGCGCCGGACGGGATGCGGCGGTCGGCATGGTGTCGGTGGATCGGGGGGACGGCGGCGGCGCGCGCGGGCGGAGCCGACGGGGACGACGGAAAGCGGATTCAATCTGTTTCCAGATCGTCACCGGGGCAAGCCTGCTCCATCGCCGCGCAGCAGGAACGAGCCTGTTCCTTTCGCGCGGAAAGGCAACTTCTGGCGGGTTTCGGGAAATTCTTACGGAACGTCGCCGGCCCCTCCGCGCGCGGCACCCCGCCGGGTCAGAGGCGTTCGACGACGCCCTCCACCAGCGAGGTGAGGTGCGGCTCCGCGCGGCCGGCGGTGGCGATGATGTGCTCGATGTTGGCGGGCTCCAGCGCGTCCGGCAGGCACTGGTCGGTGATGATGGAGACGCCCATCACCCGCATTCCCCCGTGGATGGCGACGATCACCTCGGGGACGGTGGACATGCCGACCACGTCCGCGCCCATCATCCGCAGCATGCGGTACTCGGCGCGGGTCTCCAGGTTGGGCCCGGCGACGGCCACGTACACGCCGCGGCGCAGGTTGATCCTGCGATCCAGCGCCACCTCGACCGCCAGCTTCTGCAGCTCCGGGTCGTACGGCTGCGACATGTCGGGAAACCGCGGGCCCAGTTCGTCCGCGTTGGGTCCAATGAGCGGGTTGTCGCCCAGCAGGTTGATGTGGTCCGCGATCAGCACCAGGTCGCCCGGCGCCCAGAACGGGTGCATCCCCCCGCACGCGTTGCTGACCAGGAGCGTGTCCGCCCCCAGCGCCCGCATCACCCGCACGGGAAAGGTCACCTGCTGCAGGGTGTAGCCCTCGTAGCGGTGAAAGCGCCCCTGCATGGCGACCACCGGCTTGCCGCCCAGCGTGCCGAGGAGCAGCCGCCCGGTGTGCGTCTCCACCGTCGACAAGGGGAAGCCGGGGATCTCCTCGTACGGAATGGCCGTCTCTACCTGGATGCGCTCCGCCAGCCCGCCCAGTCCCGTCCCCAGGATGATGCCGATGCGCGGCTGCAGCGTTCCGCGGGCGCGGATGGCCGCCACCGCCGCGTCGATGCGCTCCTTCAGGCTCGCCTCGGCCACCGTCACCCTCCCTGCGCGTCGGGGTTGAGCGATTCGTCCGCGTCGCCGCGGCCCAGCGCGGCGGTGCGGTCCTCCTCCGCCTCGATCTCCTGCAGCTGCCGCTCGACCAGGGTGCGGAACAGGCGGAGAAAGCGGACGCGCTGCCCCTGGATGCGGCGCAGCGCCTCGGCCGCGGCGGTGGCCTGGCGGCGCGCCTCGCCCACGATGCGTTCCGCCTCGGCGCGGGCCTCGCGCAGCACCAGGTCGGCCTCGCGCGCGGCCTGCTCGCGCATCTCCTCGCGCAGCTGCTGGGCGCTCACCAGGGCCTCGTTCATGGCCCGCTCGCGCTCGCGGTAGTTGCCGATGGACTCCGTCATGGACTCCAGCCGCGCGCCCAGTGTAAGCTTTTCGCGCACCAGCTCTTCCATGCGCGCGTAGACGGTGTCCAGAAAGTCGTCCACCGCGGCGGGTTCGTACCCCCGCACCGCGCGCCTGAAGTCGCCCTTCTTCTTCTTTACGTCCAGCGGCGTAAGGTCGATCATCGTCCGCGTTCTCCGAACAGGGTGGAGCCCACCCGGACGAGGGTGCTTCCCTCCTCCACCGCGGCCTCGAAGTCGTTGCTCATCCCCATCGACAAGTGCCATCCCGCGAACGCCGGCACCTGCCGCGCGGCCTGGTCGCGCAGCTCGCGCGCGCCGGCGAAGGTGCGGCGGATGACGGCCTGGTCGCCGGTGAACGGCGCCATCGTCATCATTCCCTCCAGCCGCAGCCCGGGGAGCTCCGCCATCCGCCCCACGGCGTCGATCGCCTCCTCCGGCGGCAGGCCGAACTTGCTCTCCTCGCCCGAGGTGTTCACCTGCACCAGCGCGCGCACGGTGACGCCCGCCTTTACGGCTTCGGCGCTGAGCGCCTGGGCCAGGCGGACGGAGTCCAGCGAGTGCACCAGGTCCGCGATGGCCACGGCCCGCGCGGCCTTGTTGCGCTGCAGGTGGCCGATCAGGTGCCAGCGCACGGCGTCGCGGCCCACGGCGGCGACCTTTTCGTCCATCTCCTGCACGCGGTTCTCGCCCACGTCGGCCACGCCGGCCTCGATGGCCGCCCGCACCACCTCCACCGGGTGCGTCTTGGTCACGGCGACCAGCGTCACCTCGTCGCTGCGTCCGGCGCGCGCCCGCGCGGCCTCCATGCGCTCCCGCACCATCGCGACGCGCGCCCTCAGATCATCCACGTTCATGGCGCAGGCAACGTATGCGGCGGCGCGGGTGCGAGCAAGCAGGGTGAACGGGTGAGCGGATGAACGGGTGAGGGGGTGATGCGGACCGGCGCGCGTCGCCCGGACCAGGCCTCTGCTCCCCGGCTGCCCGTGGGGACAGGGATGCGGGTTCGCGACACAATCCGGCGATTCCAGAACGACGTTCCGGCACCGCGCGCCCGCGGCCCGCACGAGTTGCGGCCCGGCGGAGACACG
>DATABT010000334.1:0-12377 GCA_036259455.1 Longimicrobium sp.
CCAGGTGCAGGACCCCGGCCTGCCGCCGCCCCCCGGCTGGGAGCCGCCCCCCGTCCCGCCCCCGCCGCCCGGGGTTGACGCGCGCCGCGGAAACGTGTAGGTTTGGCGCTCTTCAACCGCGCTCCGGCGCGGCGGAAGACCGGGGGTTCGGGACGTGGCGCAGCCCGGTAGCGCACCTGAATGGGGTTCAGGGGGTCGCCGGTTCAAATCCGGCCGTCCCGACTGTGTAAGTGAAGGCCTTGCAACGACTTCGTTGCAGGGCCTTTTCACGTCCGTGATCCTGTCATCGCGAGCGTCACGGGGGGCCCAATGCCGGGGGCAGTCGAACAGGACCGAATGGGGGTTTCGAGCATGGCCAGGGCGTTACGCAAACGTTGGCGGAATTCCTCCACGTCGGGCGAGGCGGAGCTGTTCCTCCTCGTGACCGAGTGCTTCGCATGCCGTGATCAGGTGCAGGTTGGGGGTGGTCGCGAGGCGAATCGCCTCCCCGATGTGCACGCCTTCGATCAGGAGGTGCCCGAGGTGAAGGCCCTCATCCTCGGCGCCCTGGTGAGGGCGGACGAGGTGCTCGCCTGCGGGTCCATGTTCACGATCAGCGTGCGGTGATCCCGGGTGGCGATCGCGAGCCGGCTCGCCTGGGCCAGGGCCCGCTCCCTAGTTGATGATGGTCGTGCTCCTGGCAACTCCGCCCTTTCGATTGATGATGGGAATCTCCATGCGCCTGCGGGTGTGGTGAGTGGGTGACGCTTCACGAAGGAGTACCCCGCCTGTCCAGGCAGCGCCCAGCGGGGACGACTCCGGTAAGGGGCACTTGGCGTCGACCGCGACCCGTCGGCTACTCACAATCCGACGAGCCCGTATGACGAGCCCGTATATCGGGCAGCCACGGTGATTGACGGAATAAACTCGCACTGAGTGAACAACATTGACACGGCCGTACCCGTGCGTGATTCCTGTTGGGCCGCGCTTGGAGAAAGGCGCTCACCGCAACAGGAGACGCACGGGTGATGACCGTATCAGAAGGAATCAAGGGATTCCTGTTTCACTGCCGTTTTGAGAAGAACTTGAGCTCAAGCACACTGAAGGCATACGATGGTGACTTGAAACAGTTCGCGGGTTTCCTGACGGATCGTGGTGTCGCAGAGGACATCGCGGCGGTTGGCAAGCCGTTGCTGCGCGAATTCATCCAGTATTTGTTTGCGTCAATGCTGCCCAAGAGCGTGAAACGGAAAGTCGCCACCTTGAAATCGATGTTCCGCTATCTGGAGCGCGAGGAAATCGTAGAAACCAGCCCGTTTCACAACATGGATATCCGAATCCGTGAGCCCCGCCGCCTCCCGCGAACCGTACCACTTTCCACACTTAAACGCCTGTTCAAATCACTGTACCACGTCAAGGACAATGTTGTCTCCGAGCGTTCAGAGCGTGCCCGTCTGCTCATACGCGACATCGCGGTACTGGAACTCTTGTTCGCGACGGCCGGCCGCATCTCTGAAATCTGTAACCTCAAGCTGGATGACGTGGATCTACGGACGGGGAGGGTTCGGATCGCGGGGAAGGGGGGCCGGGAGAGGCTGATTCATGTTTCCGATCCTGAGGTACTTTCCGCCCTGAATGCGTATCGTTGCACAATGCAGGGGGTGCAGCCGCAAGACTTCTTCTTTCTGAACCGCAACGGGAAGCGTTTGTCTGCCCATGCTGTTCGCATGCTACTGCGCAAGCATGCCAGGGCTGCCGGAATTGCTCTCCACCTTACGCCTCACATGATCCGGCATTCAGTGGCGACCTGTCTTCTGGAGGACGGAGTCGACATCCGGTACATCCAGCACCTGCTGGGCCACACCTCTATTTCAACCACGGAACTCTACACGCACGTCTCGGACAAACAGCACCGGCGGGTGCTCAAAACTCATCACCCGCGACGACGATTCCGAACAACAGCCTAGCCGGAACTTGATTGTGGCTTTATCCGCGGCGAAGTCTTAGATTCGGGCCGAATTCGGGAGTGCGGGAGACTCCACCGCGCTCCATTCCGCTACGATGGATAACTTGAAATTATCCCGGCAATGTGGTGGCCCGCTGCTTCGACCAGGACGGTTCAACAGTACCCGGACGAGATTTGGGACGCGTTGAAGGAGGTCACGCGCTTTACTCCTCCGGCCGTGATCAGCCAGGGAGTACGTGGCCGCTATCAGCTTCTCGAGGTGCTGGTGGCGCGGATCATGTCCCTCATGCAGCCCGAGTACGAATGGACGGTGACGCATGTCTCCCAGGACCACGGGATGAACTTCGTGGGGCGTCATGTGCTGTTCGACCTCCCTTCGCTGGATCTCCGTAGCGTAGAAACCATCACGGGCCAGTACAAACGGGCTCGCAAGCTCCAGAATCCCGGACGCGCGGTGGCCTGGGACATTGACCGGATGGTGCCGAGTGCCGGGCCTTCGCACATCATCCTGGCGGTCGCCGGTCTTGCCTCGCCGGAATTGCGCAGGAAGACGGTGGAGAAATTCACCAACGCATTCCATCGTCCGGTTACGTATCTGGGAATCGAGGAGATCGACTATCTCATCCGCCGGTACCTCTCCCACCTGCAACCGCTGATCGAACAGGTCCTGGGCGAACGCGCCGCAGCCGTACTGACTCATTTCTCATCTCAACCCGAACGCACGATTCCTCCGGAGGTACAGACACGGACGCCCGTCATCGGCGAAACCGGAAAGCCGTTCGAGATCATCGTCCAGGTACGCTCGGGGAGCATGCCGCTTGACGAGCTCCGTCTGCGGTGGGAGTGGCCGGAGTACGTTGGCGATGAAGGGCCGGTCACGCTGTTCCGGCTGCTCACGCCCTTGCAGGCGGCGCAAAACGACGGTATGCCTTTCAGCCCGGAAGAGCGCTTTGCCGCGTCCGTGGCGCTGAAGCTGGTGGGGTATCACCCGGGCTCCCGGGACCTTGGCTCGCTGGTGCTCTGCTCCGCGGCTGGCGCACAGGTGTATCGTACACCGCTGGGCAGCATCGACCTGGCCGATCGATATCATCCCCCCTTCTTTCGCGCGCCGTTCGTCCCGCTCCTCAGCGAGTTCGAAGAACTGTGGCGGCAGGCCCGCGCGGGCCACACCCATTACATCGCAGTGGTCGGCGCGGGGGGCGCGGGCAAGAGCCGCCTGTGCCAGGAGATGGGTTTCCAGGCGGAGCAGGATGGCGGCTTCTATCTCTTCCGTTCGCATCCCAACCATCTGGAGCGGCCGTACCAGATCTTTGGCGACCTCCTCAGGGGCCTGGTTCCGGAGCCTGCTTCGCTCGACGACCCGGGCACCGTCGTTCTCCGCCACCTGCGGGCACGCAACCCCGCGCTGGCGGAGCGCGTCACGCCCACGCTGAATCTGCTCTACCGCGAGACCTCGGAGGCCCCCGCGGCCGCCACCTTCGACCGCGCCGCCCTGGTGCAGTCGCTCTGCCTGCTCCTGCTGGATGTGAGCCGCCAGCAGCCGTTGCTGGTGCACATTTCCGACTGTCACTGGGCGCAACGCGGCGCCCTGGACGTCTTCACCGAGATCCGCGACCGGCTGGCGGAGCTGCCCGATGCGCGCCTGCGGCGTATCCTCTTTGTCTTCGAGGGCCGCCTGCGCGAGAGCCTCCCCTCCGCCGGCTCGAGCCCGCAGGCGGTGGGGACGATGGCGTGGGAGACGTTCGTGGCGCAGGTGCCCCGCCCGGTACTCCACGTGCCGACGATGGACCGCGAACAGAGCGCGGCGTTTCTGCGGTCGCTCTTCGAGAGCAGCCAGGCTGGAGAGCGCCGGGTGCCCCGCCAGTTGATCCCCCTGCAGGACGAGCTGATCGACGAGATCCGCCGTTGCGGCGAAGGCAACCCGTTCCACCTGATCGAGCAGCTGAAGCTGCTGCGATACCGGAACGTGGTCGCGTGCAACCGGCGTACGGGCCTGCTCTACCTGGCCGGCCCGCTGCAAGGCAGGTACGAGGTGCCCCGCAGCGTCCGCGAGCTCATCGGCCTGCGGCTCGATTACCTTCGGCGCCGGCACCCGGACGCAGCGGTGCTGCTGGCGGCCTGCGGGCTGGTCCGCGACCGCATCTCCTTCACCCTCTACCACCACCTGCGCGAGAGGCTGGCCGCGGATGTGCCCGAGACGGAGGTCCTCGCCTCGGATTTCCTGCAGCTTCCCACGCACCCGCTGGACGAGGTCTCGTTCCGTCACGAGAACTATTACCAGGTGGTGCGCGGGATCGACCTTCCGGCTCCGGACCGAGACCGGATCGTTCGCGCCTGGCTGGAGTGGCTGGACAGGCGCAGCGGCGAGTCGGCGCAGGAGCGGTTTGAGCGTGCCCTGGTGCTGGAGTGTGCGCCGATCCCCGATTCCGAAGAGATCCGCGCGCTCCTCTCCGAGGCGCTGGCCAGGGCGGACGCAGAGCACCAGTACATCCTTTCACGGCGAGTGGCCGAGCACCTGCTCCCGGTCCTGCAGGCCTCGCACCGGGCCTCGGGGGCCACCGACGACCTGCTCGAGGCGTTACGGGTGGAGCGGAGGCTGACCAACCTGCTCGGACTCACGGGAAGCTGGCTGGAGCGGGACCACATGCTGCGCACTCTGATCGAGCGCTTGCGGCGGCTGCTGACCCTCCCCCCGGATCCGGGGAATGACCGCTGGCGCGGTGAGGTCGAGTACATGCTGTTCGCGTGCATGGTAAGCCAGGCCAACGTGTGGATCGACACCCTGCGGCACGCCGACGCAATCCACCTGATGGAGGATGCCGTCCCCCGGCTGTACTCCCGCGTAGGCGAGGTGCGCCGCGCCGACGCGCCCGCCGCGGCAGACTGGATCCGCCTCTACGTCCAGGGAAAGAACCGGATGGCCGTCGCGGCCTGGTTCGACGGCCGCCACTCGGTGGCGCGCCCCCTTCTCCGTGCCGGATTTCGCGAGAGCCTGGCCCTGGGTGACCAGGTGTACACGTTCCACAACCTGCTGGACTACGCCACACTCTGCATCCACCGTGACCCCCGCAGGGCCAGCGCGCTCCTCGGCGAGTGCCTTGCCATGCTGGACCGGTGGAAGGGCGCTCCGCCCCTTCCGCGCCATCGGTACCTCACGCAGTTTCAGCGCGCCATCGCGGAACTGTTGTGGGCGAGCCGGACCGGTGCAGGCGTGCGGACACGTGCGCGCGAGCTCGCCGAGGAGTTGCAGGCCATCTACCTCACCGCCACGCGCGAGGGGTACGTGCACGAGCAGGGCGGCACCGCGCTGGTGGCCGGGGTATGCTGCGCCGTGGGCGAGGAGCCAGAAGCGGTGAGCTGGTTCATGCGCGCGATTCGCACCGCCCACGCCTCCTACCTCCGCGAGTTTCTGTGGAAAGCCCACCTGAACCTCGCGCAGCTCTGCCTGGAGCTTCCCTCGGTCAGCCGCGAGGGCGCCGGCCAGCACGCCGAGCAGGCCCAGCGCATCCTGGAGAGCGACCTTGCCCAGCGCGTTGCTCCCGACGATCTGCGCCACCGTCGTGCGCTGTATCTGCTGCCGTTCGCGCAACTTGCCCGGATCTGGGATGTGCTTGGCGACGAGCGGGCCGGCGGGGTGCGGGCCGGCTACCCCGAGGTGAACGGCTTTTTCACACCGGAGGGTACCCTGCGCCCGGAGCGGCACCGGCGGGGACAGGTGCTGCACGCCACCCGCGGGGAGAGCGATTACTTCCTCCTCAGCTGACGACCTGATTCGGACACCGCGCGAAAGCCCGCCAGCTCCCGCGCCAGCACCGGGACGATCTCCTCGTAGGCGGCCAGCACGCGCTTCAGATCGGCCTCGGTATGATCGCGACAGAGGACGTTGCTCCCCTGCCAGAAGATGCCGCGACGTCCCATCTCGCGTGCCACGATCCATCGTGCACGGTTCTCGTCGGCCGCATTGTGCCGCGCGGAGAAGATCCGGGTGTGGGCGGGGTAGCCCGCGCACACCAGCCGGTCGGCCAGCCCGTGGACGGAAAGAAGACGTTCCAGCCCGGCGCGCAGTTCGGTGCCGAGGGTCTCCAGGTGCAGGTAGAAATTGGGTGCGCGCACTTCGGCCAGCACCACCTGCGCGGCCGCGAGCGCGGCGCAGTCGCCGCCGAAGGTGGTGGTGACGGCGGCGGCCGGGAGCCCATCCATAAGGGCGCGGCGGCCGGCCAGAACCGAGAGAGGGAGCCCATTTCCCAGCGCCTTTCCATAACAGGCCAGGTCCGGGAACACCCCGGAGAGCCCGGCGAAGCCCCGCAGCCCCAGCCGGAATCCCGAAACGACCTCATCGAAAACCAGAACGGTCCCCGTGCTCCAGCAGAGCTGGCGGAGTGCCGTGAACTGCGCCGGGTCCGGCAGGTCGCGCGCGGTCGGATCGATCACGACCGCCGCGTACCCGGGCCCGGGGCGGGCGAGATCCTCGAGCACGCGTTCCACGGCACCCGGCGGGTGTGCGCGGCTGAGTCCTCGCACCGCCTGCGGAATCCCGCTCACCTCGGCACGCGCCGCCGTCGACCAGTCGGGCCACCCGTGGTAGCCGCAGGTGATCACGGGCTCTCTTCCCGTCGCTGCCCGCGCCAGCCGGACCGCGGCGCTGGTGGCGTCGGATCCGTTCTTGGCGAAGCGGAACGCCTCGTACTCGGGAAAGATCGCGCGCAGCTCCCCGGCTACGATGGTTTCCAGCGTAGCGGGAACGGAGAACAGCACGCCGCGCCCCAGCTGTTCGGAAACGGCCGCGTTCACCACCGGGTCGGCGTGGCCCAGCAGAACGGCACCGAGTGCCATCTGAAGATCCAACCACTCGTTCTCGTCAGGATCCCAGAAGCGGGACCCGCGTGCACGCGTCGCCACAGTGGGCTGTACACCCGCGACCAGGCGGTCACTTCCTTTCGTGCTGGTCTGTGTGGCATTGGGAAAGAGGGCGAGAGCACGGCGCAGCCACTCCTCCGTGCGGACGAATGAACGTCCTACGCCCCCATCCGCAGGGCCGGGAGCACGTTTCCGCATGTGTCAAAGACGATTTCGTGTTCGACCACAGCCCGTCGCAGCGCGAACCAGTAGTGGTTCTCGCGCAGGTCTGTAAACGAGTCCACCAGGTACAGGAATGGCCGGGGATGCCGGCTGGCGTGCACCGGCAGCACCAGCGGCAGCCACAGCTCGGTGTGGCGTGAGCCGCGCTGGCTGAAGTCCCAGCGCTCTCCCACGCGAACCGGGACGATGCCGGCGTCGATCGTCGCGAGCACGTCCGCCGCCATGCGGTTGCGCGCCAGCGTGACCAGGGTATACTCCGGCTCGAGAAGTCGCGGATCTGCGGCGGATGCGTCTGCCCAGCTTTCTCCCACGTAGCGCCCGAGGTCGGGGACGATGCGGCTTCCCCAGTCGCGCCACAGCCGCGCCACATTGTCCTTGCGCAGGACCGCCCGGATGGGGCCCGATTGACGCTCCCAGTGCTGTCCACGCGCGCCGGGATCCACCTGCAGCGTCCACCCCGCGGCAACCACCCGGAAGCAGTAGTCGAAATCCTCGTAGCTGTTGAAATATCCGTCGTTCAGCAGACCGACGGTTTCCACCACCGCGCGGCGGAGCGCGCAGGCCGCGAATGCGATCCCCTGGACCTGCCGCGGGCCCGAGACGAGCCGGTGATCCGCGGGAAGGTGCGCAAAAACGTGGCAGTGGTTGGTTTCGGAAAAGGCGATCCCCGCGTGCTGAATTCCGCCGGTTTGCGGGAACGAAAGCGTGGCACCCACGATCCCGACGCCGGGGTCGCGGGCGAGCGTGGCGGCCAGCGATTGCAGGCAGCGCGGTTCCAGGATCAGGTCGGAATTGAGGATGAAGATGACACGCCCTGAACATTCCGTGAGGCCCCGGTTAACGGCGCTCGCGAAGCCCCGCGCCTGGCGGTGGCGAAAGACCCGGACCGCGGGATGCGACGCCGCGCCCGGCATGGCCGCCAGAATGTCCTCTGAAGAACCGTCATCGACCAGCAACACCTCGGTGTGGGGTGTGATGGCACGCTTGAGTGACTCCCAGAACAGCCCGAGGTGACGCGAGCCATTGTGGATGGGCACGACGACGGACCAAGAGCAACATGTGTCCGGCTGGCGCATGAAAGGGTGGTAATTTCAAGTTATCCATCGTTCATCCGCCCCCTCCTCGCTCCTCCCGGAACCGATGCGAATCGGCTGAGGCAACGAATCTCCGCCCGGTCGCACTCGCTTCAGGAGTCAGCTTCCCGTGACCGGCCGCGTGGAACCGGTCCTTGTCTTCCTGGCCGACCCCGGCGGCGTGGGCCTGGGGACCGTAGTTGCCCTCGACGCGCTCGAACTCCTGGCCGGTTGCTCGCACCTGCCGGCGTTCAGGATTCTGGCAGCTTGCGAAAGCAGCTCGGAGGTAGAACTGCTCAACCGCTTGGCTGATGCGTATCCGCGGCTTCGGACCAAGCTACGTGCCGGCAGCTTCGGAATGAGGAGCAGTGTTGTGGCAGACGCGGGCGGCGATGAGTTCCCGGGCTGCGCACGGGCGACCGTGGTTACCGAGTGGAGTCGTACAATCGAGGTTCGCGTCCGCGAGGCCCTGGATGCGGGATCGCCCGTGGTAGCTCCGAAGGCGGAAGGAGCTGATGCCACCGTCGCAGCAGGGCTGACCGGTACTCTCTTTCCCACCGGAGACTCGGCCTGTCTCGCCGCAGTCCTTAGCGCGTACCTGCGCAATTCTGCCGCCGCGGAGTTGATGGGGCAGAACGCAACGCGCATCGAGCGGCTCCGGGTACGGCCGGACCCGCCCGGCGGAGAGCAGAACGCCGGAGACATTGGTGTTCCGGCCGGGAGTTGGGATGGTCTCCTTCGCTTCGACGAAATGGAGCACAAGCGTACGGTTATCGAGCGGCTGTTGGGGCAGCCGCTCACCGAGCTAGCGCCGATCGAGGTGGGAAAGCACTCGGTATTCTCCGTGGTTGCGGGAGGCGAGCGTTACTTCGCGAAGTTCTTCCGCGACTGCTTCTCGGACGTCTCATGGGTGGTGCCACCCAACGCGTTCGAGAGTCGGCGCCCCGCGCGAGTGGCCTGGAATCGATCTCTCTTCAACCGGGACAACCCGATTGCACCGCGCGTAATCGCCGCTGCCTCCGAACCTGGAGAGCCGGTGCTTGTTACCGAGTGGGTGCCCACGACGCCAGCCATGGAAGGAGCGGCCGGTGACGAGTTGGTGGCTACCGTCGCGGCCCGATGCCGGGAATATCGGCCTGTCGATGACCCCGCGGTGATTCGCGAGTACCACGCGCGGCTCGACGCGCTGGAGGCGAACCCCGAGGAGGACGCCCTTGCCGAATTCGACGCTTTCAGCGCGCGCCTCAACGCGCCAGTCAATGGAGGATTCTGGGCGTTCGCCCGCGTCCACCCGCAGGTGGAACTCTACCGGTTGCGGCATCTTCTGCAAGGCGGCGCCTGGCCTGTTCCGCACGCGCTGCGCTGCCGGGCAGTGGGGGCGATCAACCTGCTGCTGAACGAACCGCTGAGCCGCCGGTTGCCCGCGCTCGCGCAAACCGATCCCCAAGTGAAGCATTATCTGCTGCGGAACGGCGAGCCCGCTCTCTGCGACTTCGAGCACTGTCTGTACGCCGTCGGTCCGCTCGACGAGGCGTTCTGGATCGTGAACGCGTGCTTCATCGCCGCGCGGCAGCCCATCGGCAGGGAGGCGGTGTCCCGCCTGCGGCGCATGGTGACTGATGATGAGATGGTTTCTCTCGGCTGCAGCTGGGTCCTGGCCGAAAGCCTCTACCAGACGATCACCGGGTTTGTGACGGGGGACACCGTCATCCTCGAGAAGGCGAATGAGTTCCTGGCGGATTTTACCGTCCGCTGGATCGAATTGATACGCCGCAAGTAGTTCTCATTCCTCGCAGGCAGGGCCCGCCTGGCGTAGCGTATGGTGTTGTGCGCAGGGGTCCGGACCCGGACACGGATCGGTTATGAGTCGCTTGCGGGGAACGTGTCACGCCAGGCGCGCCGCTGTCATTTCGAAGGAGGCGCCCGCGCGATCACCGCCAGTGCAGGATTTCTGCGGCGCCGACTGAGAAATCTACTCTCCGGTACTGGGGCCGGTCTGCGTGCTGAAATCCGGCCCCGCAGATTTTCCGCCGCCCACGCGGCCGTGTGCGGCGTACGGACCGGAAAGCCCGCGACCGGACGCGAGCCACAAGCCTGGGTGAGCGGAGCACGGTCGGCGCTGAAGATCCTGCACCGGCGCAGATCCAGTGGGCGCCTCCCTCGGAATGACAAGCGCGGCGTGCGGGCCACGGACCACGGGCCGTTGCAACGAAATCCGCGATGAGCTCGGAAAACACGTGACGGCACTTCGCGCGACTCGGCAGGGAGGTGCCTACGTTTGCCCCGGTGGGCTACATTCCGAGCTACATCTACCCGCAGAGTACGGTGATTCCGCTCGAAATCTCCGGCCGACCCTTCCGGACCGTCAGGGATTCGCAACAACTTACAGGAATTCGGGCAATCCCGCTCCGCAGGGGTTCAGAGGGTCGCCGGTTTCAAATCAGGCCGTCCCGACTGGACTAAGTGAAGGGCTCTGCATCGTGTTCGCAGTGCAGAGCCTTCCTGCGTTTGCCGCGGCACCCACGCCCGTTGAGCCCCCTTGGACAGGAACCGATGGGACGCGTGCGCCCCGGCCCCGGCGAGCGCAAGGCAAATGCGTTGCACGATCCGGAGCTTCCCCTGGCCGGACCGCTGGGCAGGATCCGTGACGAGGGCAAGGCGACCAGGCGTTCACGGAGTCTGTCCGCTGCCGATTCCCCTGCCGCGGCGGCTGCAAGGGATTTATCTTCCGCCCGCCCCGGACCGCAGCATATCACCGCTCCGGGCGGCGCACCCGCGACTCCATCACCCGCGTTCCGTTACAATGCTTCCGACCGGTCCGGCCGATTCCAGCGCGGACGACGCAGTCTTCGTCAGCTACTCGCACGATTCGCCCGGACACGAGGCGCGGGTGCTCGAGTTATGCTATCGCCTCCGGGACGCGGGGGTGAACTGCTGGATCGACCAGTTCGAGCACAACCCGGCGAACGGATGGCCGGCCTGGGGTCGCAAGCGCATCCAGGGCGCGCGCTTCGTCCTGGTGGTCTGCACGGAGACCTACCTGAGCCGGCTGGAGTTGCTCGAGGAACCGGGCCGGGGGCTGGGCGCCACCTGGGAATCACTCCTGATCACGCAGCAGGTGCACGACGGCCAGGGGCGGAACGACAAGTTCATCCCGGTGGTCTTCAGCCCGGACGACCGGAAGCACATCCCCGACTTTCTCCGGCCGTTCTCGTGGTACGACGTGAGCGACGAACAGCAGTTCCGGGCGCTGTACGCCCGCCTGACGGGTCAGCCGCGCGTTCCTGTGACGCCGCTGGGCCCGCGCCGCGGCGTTCAGCCCGGATCCCCGGCCGCCGGGCGGGAGGAGGCGCCGTCCGCCGCCCGTCCCGCCAAGCCGGGGTCCGGAGCAACGGAGTTCGTCCTGCTGCAGACGGATGACGGGACGCTCTTCTGCCCCGCCGATTCGGTGGCCATGCGCGGCAGCTCGGTCGAGCTGGGGCTTCGCCCAAGCCCGGTGGACGCGGCGTTCCTGTCCGGTCTGACCCCAGGGTTCGGCGGGCGGCGGCTATGGGCGGCGTTCGCGGAGAGCGCCGTCCACGGAGTCGCGGAGTCCGTCGAGCGAACTCGCGTGGGAGGCGAGGAGCGGTGGAGCGTCACGATCGCGAGGGAAACAGACCACGGGGAGCCGATGGAGATGAGCACCTCCGGGTTCAGTGCCGATCAGATCGCGGAGCTGCGCGCCCGCCGCATCCTGCTCGACGAGCGTCCGCCCTCGGAAGCGTCCACGTGGATCCGCGCGGACCCCTTGCTGGAAGCGCTGGTGAAGGGGCTCGGAGGATTGCCAGGAGTGGAACGGTCCCCCCTTCCGCCCCTGTATGCGGCGTGGACCGGTTCGCGTACGGACTTCCTGGCGGCGGCGCGGCTGGTGGCCGTGCTCGCGCTGCACGCCTCGCGCACCGTGGAGCATGTGCTGGAGCTGAAGCTGGCGTGGTCGGGCGATGACGCCGTCGTCGTGCGCTTCCAGGGGCGGCGGAAGAAGCTCTACACCAACCGGCCCACAGCGGAGATCCGGGTCGAAGGCGTCTGCCGACTCGGCTCCTGATCGGCCGAAGCCCAGTACTCCTGGCCGCGGGGGTATGAGATGGATCTTCGCGAACCTGGCTAGTGCATCGCCACACCCATGGATCCAAGTGCCTGTCATTGCTGATCTTATGCCGGCATTGCCTGGAGTTGTAGCTGAATGGGGCTCAGGGGGTCGCCGGTTCAAATCCGGCCGTCGCCATCAGGATAAGCGAAGG
>DATABT010000335.1:0-6320 GCA_036259455.1 Longimicrobium sp.
CTGCCGCCCAGCGCGTGGCTCATCATCGACTTGGTGGACGATACGGGGATGCGCTCCGCGTGCGCGCCGAAGACGCTGCGGATGGCGCGCGTCTCCGCCACGTCGCCCACGGGGGTGGAGGTGCCGTGCGCGTTGATGTACGTCACCTCCTGGGGCGGGATGCCGGCGCTGCGCATGGCGCGCTTCATGGCCAGCGCGGCGCCCTCGCCGTTCTCCGGCGGCGCGGTGATGTGGAACGCGTCCGCGCTCATCCCGAACCCGATGATCTCCGCCAGGATCGGGGCGCCGCGCTCCTGTGCGCTCTCCAGGTCCTCGAGGACCAGAATGCCGCCGCCCTCGCCGTGCACGAAGCCGCTGCGCCTGGCATCGAACGGCCGCGACGCCGTCTCCGGCGAATCGTACTGCGTGGCCAGCGCGCGAGCCGCCGCGAAGCCCGCGTAGGAGATGGGTGTAAGGCAGGCCTCCGTGCCGCCCGCCAGCATCATCACCGCGTCGCCGCGCTGGATGGCGTGGAAGGCCTCGCCGATCGCGTGGTTGCTGCTGGCGCACGCGCTCACGGGCGCGTAGCTGGGCCCCTGCGCACCGGTGCGGATGGCGATCTGCCCGCTGGCCAGGTTGATGATGCTGGCGGGGATGAAGAAGGGCGACACGCGGTTCAATCCCTTCTCCCTGGCCATGTCGCTCGTCTCCATGATGGAGATGAGGCCGCCCATCCCGGACCCGACGATGGTCCCCGTCTCCTCCGGGTTGGGGACCGGCTGAAGACCGTTCAGTCCCGCGTTGCGCAGCGCGTCGTCCGCGGCGACCAGCGCGTACTGGATGAACCAGTCCATCCGCCGCGCGTCCTTGCGGTCCAGAACCGGCTCGGGGCTGAAATTCTTCACTTCGGCCGCAATGGCGATCTCGGGCGCGATGCCCGGCAACTCGCATTTGGTGAGCGGCCCCACGCCGGAACGGCCGGCCTTTACGCCCTCCCACGTGTCCGCCGCGTTGTTCCCCAGCGCGGTGACCATCCCCACGCCCGTGATGACGACCCTGCGTGCCACCGTTCTATCTTCTTCTGGTGATTGATGTTGTACTTATACCGCGGAGTCCGCGCGAGCGCCCTTCCATGGCGGTCGAACCGCGGCTGGAACTTCACGAAGCCCGTTCGCGGACCGTCCCGCCGCTGGCTCTCCGCGGCGACGTCATCCCGAGGGAGGCGCCGCGCGGAACCCGCACGGGCGCCGAGCTCAGGGCGCCGACCGAAGGACCTTCTCTCCAGACGTCAGATCCTGCCGCCGCGCCGCGGACCCTCCTTACACCAACCCTCCTCCGTGGGTCGCGGAGGAGGGTGGAGATTACACGCGTAACCGGAGCGTCGCGGTCCGCGAACGCGGACTTTTCGTCCCTCCCAGCGGCGAATTCATTCGCTCCGGCGGGCGAGCAGCGGACCATGCAGCGCGGCGCGAATCCGTACCTTCGTACCCGTACCGTCTACTCCGCCTTCAGCAGCCCCCGCCGCAGCGCGAACCGCACCAGCTCGCTGCGGTGGTGCAGGTTCAGCTTTTCCATGATGCGGGCGCGATAGGTGTCCACCGTCTTGGGGCTGATGAACAGCTTCTTGCCGATCTCGCTGCTGCTGAACCCCTCCACCGTAAACCCCAGCACCTCGCGCTCGCGCTCCGTCAGCTTTTCCAGCGGGTCCTCTTCTCCCGGCTCGGCCTTGGACTTCAGGCCGCGCAGCAGCAGCTTGGCGCCGCTGGGGTAGAGGAACACGTCGCCGCTGGCCACCGTCTTGATGGCCTCGATCAGCTCCTCGTCGGCGCTGCGCTTGTTCACGTAGCCGCTGCCGCCCGCCTCCAGCACCGGCAGCAGGTGCTCCTCCTCACCGTGCATCGTCAGCACGAGCACGCGCGCCGTGGTGCCGAGCGCCGCGATCTGCCGGACGGCTTCCAGCCCGCCCATTCCCGGCATCGACAGGTCCATCACCACCACGTCCGGGCGCAGCTGCGGCACCTTCATCACCGCCTCTTCGCCCGTGCCCGCCTCGCCCACCACCAGGAACCCGGGCTCCGCCTCCAGCAGCGCCCGCAGGCCGGCGCGGAGCACCGCGTGGTCGTCCACCAGCAGGATGCGGATCTGTTGGGGCATGGGCTGGCCAGAGGGGAGGTGATGGCGATCGAAAAGCGCCGCCGCGGGTCCGAATCTGCCCCGCGGCGGCGAAAGATGCAAGCGTTTGCGCGCCCGTCAGTTCGGGATCGTCAGATCCGGGACGAGAGCCACTCCGGCGTCCACCCGGCCATCATCGCCGCCAGCCGGCTGAACTCGCCCGTCAGCATCAGCACGCCCAGGATGAGCAGAAGCGCGCCGCTGATGCGATTGATCCACGGCAGCCACCGCCGCATCCGCCCGAACGCACCCATGAACCGGCCGATGAGCAGCGTGCTGAGCAGAAAGGGGATTGCGAGCCCCGCGGAGTACATCGCCAGCAAGCCCATCCCCTCGCCCATGGTGCCGCGCGCGGCGGCAAGGGTAAGGATGCCGCCCAGCACCGGGCCGATGCACGGCGTCCACCCCGCCCCGAAGGTTACGCCCACCAGCACCGTACCCAGGTAGCCGACGGGCTTGTCGGACAGGTGCATGCGCCACTCGCGGTCCGCCCCGGGAAGCCGCAGCAGCCCGATGAGATACAGGCCGAAGAGGATGAGCAGCACGCCGCCCACGCGCTCCACCCAGCGGCTGGCGTAGTTCATCAGCCCGCCCAGAAAGGTGGCCGACGCGCCCAGCATCAGGAACACGGCGGTAAAGCCGGCGACGAAGAGCAGCCCGTGCACCATCACCGCGCGGCGGGCGCGGCGCTCCTCCGCCTGCTGCAACTCGTCCAGGCTCATCCCGGTGATGAACGTGGCGTAGCTGGGCACCAGCGGCAGCACGCACGGCGAAAGAAAGCTGAGCAGCCCGGCGCTGAACGCCACGAACAGGCCGAGGGACTGGGATTCCATGCGGATGCGGATCGGGACGCGGATCAGGCGGAACGCACGCGAGGATAACAAGATGCCGCATTTTCGCCCATCCGGCAATCGCGGACGGCCTCGTGGGGCGATTCCGCACGATGGCCGATCAGGGAAAGCGGATCACCTCGCCACCCACCGGCAGGTCGCCGCGATGTTCCACCCCCGCGCGACCCTCCGGTCTCCACGAGGCGCCCGCGTCGAAGTCGTCCAGCGGCCGGTCCAGGACCCCCTGCACCTCGTAGGCGTCGAAGGCGTACGGGACGCTTTCGCCGGCGATGTACGAGGGCGCGTTCAGCACCTGAAAGTGCAGGTGCGCGCCCGTGGAGTTGCCGGAGTTGCCGACGGTGGCGACCACCTGGCCAATCCGGACGCGGTCGCCCGCGCGCACGCGCAGGCTCCCCTGCCGCAGGTGCGCGTACACGGCGTAGAACCCGCCGCCCACGTCCAGCACCAGGCGGTTGGCGGCGCCCGGCTGGAACTCCGGCGGCGTCTGGTCCGGCAGGGTGTCCACCGCCTCGATCACCGTGCCAGCCGACACGGCCAGAACCTCCGCGTCCCACGCCGCCCAGTTCTCGTTCCGCGCCGGGTCCGTGTGCCACAGGCGACCGTCCGCTCCCAGCCGCGTCCAGTCGATGGCGAAGCGCTGCGGCAGCACCACGCGCCCGCCGACGCCCACCAGCATGCGGTTGTGCCCCGGCGTGGAATCCGGGTCCGGCGCGTTCCCGGCGATCCACCCGTCCCCGCGCAGGGGCGCGCCCAGGATCAAGGGCGGCCAGGGATTCACCGCCACCGGCGGCGTCGCGAAGGCGATGCGCGTTCCGCGCTCCGTGGAGAGCACCAGCCGGTGTGCCAGCAAACCGGCGCCGGCCGCGGGCGCCCAGACGAACACCAGCGCCGTCTGCCCCGCGCCCAGCACGTTCGCCGCGGCGGAATCCGGCGCGGCGCCGATGCGGTGCAGGTTCTTCTCGAGCGCCGCGCCCGCGTACGTGCGCACCGGGGCACCCGACTCCTCGCCCGCCAGCACGAGTACGGAGTCCAGCGAGAGCGGCCGGTCGTACAGGTTGCTCACGTGCAGCTCATAGACGAACCACGCCTGTCCGCGCGCCTGCGCAAGCATCGGCTGCCGCTGCACCTGCACGTGCACCGGCGCCGTCGCCTGTGCGGACGCGGTCGACGCGCAAAGGCAGCACGCGAGCAGCGGGATCATCCGGATCGGCTTCATGGCTGGGAAGCTTCGGAAGGCAGGGAGGGGGATGCGTCCGCGTCATCGTCCGGCTTCAGCTCGCCGAGCGGGTAGAACGCGAGCTGGAAGCGGTACTCCGAAACCGGCTGGTCGCTGGCGTCGTCCGCCAGCCGGCTCGCCTCGTCGATCAGGCGCTCGATGGCGCTCAGCAACCCCGCGATCTGCCGCTCGCTTCCGCGGAACAGCAGCCGCGCCAGCTTCATCCGCGCCCGCTCCTCCGCCGACACGCCGTCCGCGATGCGCTGGCGAAGCTCGTCCGCGGTCTGCCCCAGCACGCCATCCACCAGCGCCTGCGACGCATTTGCCGCATCCGCCGATACGGTGGCGCCGGACGGATTGAAGAGGTCGCGCCCGACCACGAACACGCGCGCGACCGGCTCCAGGTACCGCTCCACCGTGCCGCGCTTCTGCTGCTCGCGCACCAGGCGGACGAGCCCCGCGCTCTGCAGGATGTCGACGTGGTGATACAGGCGCGTGGGCTTTTCCCCCAGCTCCCGCGCCACCTGCAGCGTCGTCATCGCGCCGCGGCTGAGCACCGCGAGAATGCGCGACCGCAGCGGGTCGGAAATGGCCTTCAGCTCCTCGAACGAGGCGATGACGTGCTGGTCTTGCATCCTGGTCGAAGTAAGTGGCTGATGAATATTCAGTAGATGATGAACAATCGCGCAAGGGGATCGAGATGCTTGACCAGGTCAACTAACCCCTGTTGATTACCTCTCGTCAATCGATGAGGACGCAATCCGGAGGGGGATCAGATGAGCGGCAACGGCACGGGCGATCCTGTGGATGCGGTGCGGCGATTCAACCGCTTCTACACGCGGCGAATCGGCGCGCTGGGCGAAGGGCACCTGGACACGCCCTTCTCGCTCACCGAGGCGCGCGTGGTGTACGAGCTTGCCCAGCGCGAGACGGCGACCGCCACGGAGCTGGGGCAGGAGCTGGGGCTGGACGCCGGCTACCTGAGCCGCATCCTGCGCGGCTTTCAGGCGCGCGGATTGATCGGCCGCCGCCCGTCCGCAACCGACGCGCGCCAGACGCACCTCTCGCTCACCGGCGCCGGCCGCGCCGCCTTCGCGCAGCTGGACGCCGCCGCCCGCCGCGACGTCGCGGCGATGCTGGAGGAGCTTCCCCAGATCGAGCAGGACCGCCTGGTCCACGCGATCGGCACCGTGGAGCGCGTGCTGGGCGCCGCGCCGGCGCCCGTGGAGCCGTACATCCTGCGCGAGCCGCGCGCCGGCGACCTGGGCTGGGTGGTGCAGGTTCACGGCGAGCTGTACTGGCGCGAGTTCGGCTGGGACGTGCGGTTCGAGGGGCTGGTCGCGGACGTGATCGCCGGCTACGTGCGCGACCACGACCCCGCGCGCGAGCGCTGCTGGATCGCCGAGCGCAACGGACAGAACGTCGGCAGCGTGTTCGTCATGCGAGGCAGCGACCAGGTGGCCAGGCTGCGTCTGCTGATCGTGGACCCGAGCGCCCGCGGCCTGGGCCTCGGCGCGCGGCTGGTGGACGAGTGCATCCGCTTTTCGCGCGAGGCGGGATACCGCACGCTGAGCCTGTGGACCAACTCCGTCCTCGTCTCCGCGCGCCGCATCTACGAGGCGACGGGCTTCCGCCTGGTGAACACCGAGAGCCACAACGGCTTTGGCCCGGACCTGGTGGCGGAGACGTGGGAAATGGATCTGGGGCCCTCCCCCAGCCTCGCTTAGAGGCTCGTCCACCCCCTCCCGTAACCCCCGCGGGAGGGGGTATATACATCGCATCGGCCACGATCGCGTTCCGCTGTTGCAGTTGAAGCCCCGTTCGGCGAGCGCAAGCGAGCCGAGACGGGGCTTCCGGCCTTTCGAGCCGCGGATTCATCCGCCCTTCTCCGTCCTCGACAACATCGTCCTTGACATCACACGAGCGTGTGCGCATCTTGGGACCGTTCGGTCTCTTCTGATCTATGGAGGCAGGCGATGCGAGGCACCCACACGCGCGAAAACATCATCCGGCAGGCGGCGGCGCTGTTCAACCAGCAGGGGTTCGCCGGTGCGTCCATGTCGGACATCATGCAGGCCACCGGGCTGCAGAAGGGCGGCATC